>CAITBU010000297.1 GCA_903890595.1 uncultured Holophagaceae bacterium
CTCGCTGGTTACAGGAGCTGGAGGCGCCTTCTGCGGCGTTCTTTGCGGCTTTTGCTGCGCAGGTGACGGCGCCAGAAGGGGTGCGGGATGGGGTGCGGGAGGCGGTGAAGGTGCTGGTGCCTCGGATCGACTGGGAGGCCTACCTGCCCCATGTGCCCCACGGCATTCCGGGCCTGCGGGCGGTGCTGCGGCTGCGGCCCCTGCTGGCGGAGCCGAGCTTCCTGCGGGCCCTGGCCATTCAGCTGCACATGGCCGCTCACGAAGGCCGCCGCACCCCGGCTGCCCAGGCCCAGGCCCTCGCCGCCAAGGGCAGTGGCACCTGGAAGAATCTGGAGGCCTTTATCGCCACCCGCCGGCCTGCCCTGGCCTACGCGGAAGCCCAGGGCATCGAGCAGCCGGTAGGTGCGGATTTCCAGCGCCTGGGTCGGCTCACCGAGCTGGACATGGCCAATGTGGGCCACAAGGCCGTGCTGGCGGATCACCTCGGCGACCTGCAGGAGCTGCTGGAGCAGCCCAAGGCCACGGGCCGCCGGCTGCTGGGCCTGGCCGCCTGGGTGGCCGCCAGCACCGAGGACACCTTCTGGGCCCGCCGCGCCGCCAAGCGCCTGGGGGAGTCCCCCTCACCCGTGGCCTGGTCACCCTGCGCGCTGGAGGAAGAAAATCTGATCGTTCAGGCCCGCGAGGTCTGCGACCTGGGCCTGGTGGCGGTGCTGGATCTGCTCACGGCTCGCCTCCAGGCGGGGCAGGGCAGTGGGGACACCCTGGCGACCCTGGTGCTGGCGGCGGCGGAGAAGCAGCTGGACGCGCGGCGCGACCTGGAAGGCAAGACCGCCTGGACCTTCGCCTACCTGGCCACTTTGGCCCGCACCCGGCCGGCGGATCCCCGGGTCTGGTGTCAGGCCGCAGCCCTGGTGAACCTCTTCCCCACGGACGAGCCCGAGGACCGGGTGCAGCCCAAGGCCAGCGGTGAGCCCAGCGTGACGGCCCTGCTGGACGCCCTCCTGGACGGCGAAGCCGCCCTGGCCATGGGCCACGCGCAGGGGTTGCTTCGCGCCGACCAGAGCGATCAGGTCTTGGCCACCCTGGCCGAGGCCGCCACCCGCAACGACCCCACCTTCAACCACGCCCATCAGCTCATCGCCGTGGCCGCCGCTACCGACCTGCTGCCGCACCTGCCCGCCAGCGCCGTCGAAGCCCTGCTCATCGCCCTGACCAAGAGCCTCGCCAACAGCCAGGGCAGCGGCGACCTGGGGCGCCTGGCGGACCGGGCCTTGGGGTCTTAACCCGGCGACCTATGGCACAACCGCTGGCTCGGGTTCACCCTCTACTGGGTGGTGGCGCTGATCTGGCTCATCCCCGACCGCCGCATCGAGCGGGCCATGACCCAATAGGGTAGAGGCACCGGTGGCCCGGACGGCCGCCCAGTGGGGGGCGCTGGGTGGGGCATCAGCAGGGAAGTAGCCCTGGTCTGGCCTGCCGTTTCCCAACAGGATTTTCTGTTGTTTATCCCCTTCATCCCCTTCATCCCTGTAAATGAAAAGCTTTGAAAACAGGGAGGAAGGGGATGAGGGGGATACAAAGCACCTCGCCCGGTCTGGTTCACCGGCCCTTGAGGTAGTTCGGCATGGCCCGGCCCCGGGCCACTTCGAAGATGAGGCTGGTCTGGATGTGGGCCACCTCGGGGCGGGTGGTGAAGGCGTCCAGGGCCAGGTCCCGCAGGTGGTGGGCATCGCGCACGGCCACGTGCACCTGGAAGTCGTGGGTGCCGGCCACGTGGAAGACCGCCAGCACCTCGGGTAGGCCCAGGGCGTGCTTCCAGAAGGCCTTCACCCGGGCCCGGCTGTGCTGGCTGAGCTGCACGGCGATGAGGGCCTGGAGGCCCACGCCCAGGGCCTCGGCGTCCACCTCGGTGGTGGCGCCCCGCAGCACCCCATCGGCCCGCAGCCGCTGCACCCGGGCCAGGCAGGACGAGGGCGCCAGACCCACGGCTGCGGCCAGCTCCTTGTTAGATAGCCGAGCATCCTTCTGAAGAAAGTCGATAATAACGAAGTCGATTCGGTCCATGTCCATGGTTTCAATCATTTCACGAAATGAATTCGGCGGTAAGCCGAATTCATCGCACCTACATTGAGGGGGACAGGAGTCTCCCATGCCCCGACCGACCGCTTCGATGTCTCTGGAAACCCAGGCGGTGCACGCTGGCCGCGAGGTGCTCCACGAGCAGGGCCTCCACGCCCTGCCCATCGACCTCAGCAGCACCTACCCCGTGCACAACCTGGAGGAAGGCGGCCGCAGCCTCGAGTCCCTGGCCATGGGGGGCCTGCCCGTGGGCAGTCCCGTCTACTCCCGCCTCTACAACCCCACGGTGGCCCGCTACGAGCAGGCCCTGGCTCAGCTCGAAGGCGCTGAGGAGGCCGTGGCCTTCGGCTCTGGCATGGCGGCGGTGACCGCCAGCCTCATGGCCGCCAAGCAGCGGGGCAACCACATCGTCGCGGTGCGCCCCCTCTACGGCGGCACGGACCACCTGCTGGCCTCGGGGATGCTGGGCCTGGAGGTGACCTGGGCCGAGCCGGATGGCATCGCCGCAGCCCTGCGGCCCGACACTGCCCTCGTCATGGTGGAGACCCCCGCCAACCCCACCCTGGCCCTGTTGGACCTGGCCGACGTCGTACGCCAGGCCGGTCCGGTGCCCGTGCTGGTGGACAACACCTTCGCCACGCCCATCCTGCAGAACCCCATCCAGCACGGCGTGACCCTCGTTCTCCACAGCGCTACCAAGTTCCTGGGCGGCCACGGCGATGTGCTGGCGGGGCTGGTGGCCACCAACGCCGACTGGGCCACGGAGCTGCGCAAGGTCCGGGTGATCACGGGCAATGTTCTGCATCCCCTGGCGGCCTACCTGCTGCACCGGGGCCTGCCCACGCTGCCGCTGCGCGTCCGCGCCCAGCAGGCCGGTGCCCAGGTCCTGGCCGAGCGTCTGGCGGCCCATCCCGCCGTGGCCTCCGTGAGCTTCCCGGGCCTGCCGGGTCAGGACCCCATGGGTCTGCTGGGAAGGCAGATGAAGGGGCCGGGTTCCCTCATGGCTTTTGACCTCAAGGGCGGCTACGAGGCTGCAGCCACGGTCATGGCCGAAGTGGCCCTCATGACGCCAGCGGTGTCCCTGGGCAGCGTGGACACCCTCATCCAGCATCCCGCCGCCCTCACCCACCGGGTGCTGGACCCCGCGGCCCGGGAGCACAGCGGCATAGGCCCCGGCCTCCTGCGCCTCTCTGTGGGCCTCGAGAGCCCCGACGACCTCTGGGCCGACCTGGAGCAGGCCCTCGTCAAAGCCATGGCCCGCTGCGCCAGCCACGTCTGAGGACCACCTATCGGATACGAATACCAGCCTGGATGTTGCC
>CAITBU010000298.1 GCA_903890595.1 uncultured Holophagaceae bacterium
CCGGGTGCCGTGTTTCAGGTCCCCATCGCCCACGCCGAAGGCAACTTCACCCTGGACCCGGCGGAGCTGATCGATCTGGAAGCCAGGGGCGGTGTGGCCTTCCGCTACTGCTCGCCAACGGGCAGCATCGGCGAGGACCACGTCCCCAATGGCGCCATGAATGGCATCGCTGGCATCGTGAATTCTGCGGGCAACGTGCTGGGCATGATGCCCCACCCCGAGCGGGCGGTGGACCCGGTCCTGGGGCCCACGGGCGGCCTGGGTGTCTTCAGGAGCCTGGCAGAGGCCCTGGGAGTGGCTTAGGGGACCTGGAAATTTCTGCTGTGAAAATTCCTTGTGCCTAGGTGACGATTCCTGTCATCCTCCCTGGAATACCCCGATGGGTATGCCTCTTTCTTCCTGGGCCATGAGCGAAAACGAAACCAAAAACCTCCAAATCCACACCAGCGGACCTCTCCGTCTGGCCATCCTCAAGCGCGATCCCGTGCCGACGAAGCTGTTGCCGGCCCGAGACGCCTGGACCCTGCTGCAGCCCACGCACGCCGTGCGGGTGTGCACCGGCGACGATCGCGAGGAGGGCGTCATCCGCTCCGGCGACCTGGCCCTGCTGCTGCCGGGCTTTGGCCACACGCTGAAGCGCCACCACGCCAACACCCCCTTCGGATTCACAGCCCTCTTCATGGAGGGGCCCTTCCCGGAGCCGCTCCTGTCCTCGCTCCAGCACCCGCCGCGGAAGTGGCAGGAGTCCAGCTTCGCCGTGCTGCGCAGCCTGAGCCTCAAGCAGCTCTTCGGCATCTTCAGCCAGGAGCTGTCCAACCCCGATGGCGTGCAGCTGATGACCCGCGAGCTGTTCCTCATCCTCCTGGGTGCTGAGCTGTCCCGCCTCACGGAGAAGGAGGACCGGGGCCGCTTCCCCTACCGCCTGAATCGCTCCACCCTGCAGCTGGTGCTGGACCACATGGAGGCTCACATTGGGGCGAAGAACAGCGTGCCCGAGCTGGCCACCATGGCCCGCTGCACGCCAGATCACTTCATCCGCCTCTTCCGCGAAGCCACCAGCACCACGCCCCACCAGTACCTCATCGAGCGCCGCCTCCAGCGGGCCGTGACCCTCCTGGCCAACGGCGAGCGACCCAGCGACGTGGCCAAGCTTCTGGGCTTCTACGACGCCAGCGCTTTCACCCGCGCCTTCAAGCGCCGCTTTGGGGTGCCCCCCAGCGAGTATGCGCAGGAAGCCTACGAGCGCCAGTTCCCCCGCCGGAAGGACTGACCTCCGCTCACCGCAAAGAAGAGGGCGCCGCGAGGCGCCCTCTTCTTTGCGGTGAGCAGTCTACTTCGCCGCCTTCTCGGTGGCGGCCTTGGCTTTGGCGGCACCCTTCTCGGCGCCCTGCTTCGACTTGCCCTTGGCCTTCTCAGCCCCCGCCTTGGCGGCGCCTTCGCCCTTGGCCGTGGCGGCTTTCACCTTGTCCCCAACCACGGGGACCGCGCCGGCCTTGGCATCGACCTTGGCCCTGGCGGCAGAGGCCTTGGCGTCGGCCTTGGCCTTGCCACCTTCAGTCTTCTCGTCGGCTTTGGCCTTGCCTTTATCCACTGCCGCATCGGCCTTGGCCTTCAGATCGGCCTTGGAGGGGATCTGAGCAGGAGCCGCCACGGAGGCGGCCAGCAGGAGGGGCAGCAGCAGTTTCATTCGGACCTCGCTTGGAATTGATCGGTGTCAGGGAGGAGGCTCAGGGCTTGCAAACCTTGCAGGCCTTGTAGCCGGCCTTGGTGGCCTCGGCAGCAGTGGCGAACTCGGCCTTGTTGGCGTCCTTCATCTTCGCGGCGGTCTTGCAGTCGGCCTTGTGGAAGGTCTTGGACTCCTTGTTGCCCACGATGGCGGCAGCGGGTGCAGCCTTGGCCGGTGCGGCGGGGGCGGCCTTGGCTGGTGCAGCGGCAGGGGCGGCCGGCTTGGCCGGGGCCTTGTCCTGGGGATCCTTGGCCATGGCCACCATGGAAGCGGCCAGCAGCAGGGCGAAGAGGGTGCGGTTCATGGAGTCTCCTGGGTTAAGAGAGACAGGTTCCACGGGCGGCCCGCTCCTGTCAACGGGGGGCGGCGCTGGTCGCTGGGAAGACCGGCGCACGGCGGGCCCTGGAAGCCTGTTCGAAGGCATGGCCCAGCCTCAGCAGCGTGCCCTCCTGCCAGGGTCCAGCCACGAAGGAGAGGCCCAGGGGCAGGCCCGCAGCAAACCCGGCGGGTACGGTGAGGTGGGGACAGCCGGCCACGGCGGCAGGTGAAGAGAAGCTGAGGGAGCCGCTGTCGCCGTTCACATGGTCAACGAGCCAGGCTGGTCCGCCGGTGGGGGCCACCAGGGCCTGGAGGTTGTGGCGCTGGAGCAGGCCCGTGATGTCGCGGCGCGCCTGGCCGCAGGCCTCCAGGGCCTTGCGGTAGGCCGGATCATTGAGGCCGCCCTTGGCCTGGGCCTGGGCGAGGATCTCCTGGCCAAAGTGCGTCAGTTCCTCTTTCCTGTGGGCCTCGTTGAAGGCCATG
Source organism: uncultured Holophagaceae bacterium (assembly GCA_903890595.1). Taxonomy (GTDB): domain Bacteria; phylum Acidobacteriota; class Holophagae; order Holophagales; family Holophagaceae; genus Geothrix. The sequence goes on from CAITBU010000298.1 coordinate 2,528, forward strand.
AGGGCGGCCAGGTCCCGCACCGCACCCCCGCGGCCCGCAAAGTAGGCCTCCAGGCCCGCCTTGAACTCGAAGAGCAGCACCTCGTACTCCGCATCGTCGTAGGCCGAGGACCTCAGCTCCACCTCGATCAGCTCAGCCCCGGCAGCCTTCAGAATCTCCAGGGCTGGCCGGAGCACGGCATCCACCCGCTGGTGCACCCCCAGCAGGTTCTTCACCACGCCCAGCCGGGCGCCCCGCAGGCCGTTCGGCACGAGGAAGCGGGTGTAGTCGACCTCGAAGTGGGCGTCGGCAGGGGCCGGATCCCGGGGGTCCGGGGCCGCCAGGACCCCCAGCAGGAGGGCGGCATCCCGCACCGTGCGGGCCATGGGGCCAGCAGTGTCCTGGGTGTGGGAGATGGGGATGATGCCGCTGCGGCTCACCAGGCCCACGGTGGGCTTGAGGCCCACGATGCCGCAGGCGTTGGCGGGGCTCACGATGGAACCGTCTGTCTCGGTGCCCACGGCCACGGGACAGAAGGCGGCGGCCACTGCGGCAGCAGAGCCACTGCTGGACCCGCTGGGGCTGCGGTCGAGGGCGTGCGGGTTGCGGGTCTGGCCCCCCCGCCCGCTCCAGCCACTGCTGCTGCGATTGCCCCGGAAGTTGGCCCACTCGCTGAGGTTGGTCTTGCCCAGCACCACGGCCCCCGCCGCCCGCAGGCGCGCCACCAGGAAGGCGTCCCGCACCGGGGCCGGGGCCTCAGCCAGGGCCAGGGAGCCGGCGGTGGTGTGCATGCGGTCGGCAGTGTCGATATTGTCTTTCAGCAGCACGGGGATGCCGTGAAGGGGGCCACGCACCTTGCCCGCCCGGCGCTCTGAGTCCAGGGCCGCGGCGATGGCCAGGGCCTCCGGGTTCAGCTCCAGGACGGCACCGAGGCGCAGCCCGCTCCGGTCCAGAGCCCGAATCCGAGCCTGATGCTGCTTCACCAGGTCCACCGCGGTCCACCGCCCGGCCACCAGCCCAGCCTGGAGGCTATCCACCGTCGCCGTCTCCAGGTCCAGGCGGGTGGCCGGAGCCTTGACCTCCGCCCCGACCAAGGCAGTGGCGCCCGTAGCAAGGGCCGCCCCCAGAAAGGTCCGGCGGTCGAGGGTGGAGGGGATTCGGTCGGCCATGGGAAGGTCCTTCAGCGGGGCTCCAGGATCATACCCCGCCGTTGGCCTGGCATTGCGGTGGCGGGGAGGGACGAAAGACCCGATATTGCCTTCGGGCCCGGCCAGCGGAAGCCGCACTGCCGGGACAGGAGGTCACCATGGATCTCTACCTCAACGCCAAGGAAGCTGCGCTGGTGCAGAGGATCCTCGTCCACAGGCTCGAGGACCTGCGCCGCGAAATCCACCACACGGACAGCCGCTCCTTCAGGGCCGACCTGAAGGCGGAGGAGAGCCTGCTACACGCCCTCCTGGACAAGCTGAAGGTCCCTTCGGCCATGGGCATCTAGCCCAGGGCGGTCTCCAGCGCCAGGTCGAAGAGCCCCTTTAGCTCGGCGGCCTCCGCGTCCAACAGGGGCTGACCATCCACCGCCAGGGTGATCCGGGTACCGCCCGTGGTGCCGATCTTGGCCAGGGGTACCCGGTGCGTGCGGCAGAGGGTGGCCAGGCTGCTCTCGCCCTCCGGCCCGACGCTGACCACGATGCGACCCACGGTCTCGCCGAAGAGCAGGCTATCCAGGCGGAGGAGGCCGCGGCTCAGCAGCAGCTGACAGCCCATCTCGCCACCAAAGGCGCTCTCCAGGACCGCGGTGAGCAGGCCGCCTTCGCTGGTGTCGTGGGCGCTGCGGATGAGGCCCAGGCGGACGCCCTCCCGCACGCAGGCCTGGAGGCGCAGCTCCTCGTCCAGCCGCAGCTCCGGGCAGGTGCCGGTGACTTGGCCGGTGCGCAGCTTGAGGTACTCGCTGCCCCCCAGCTCGTCCCGGGTCTCGCCCAGGAGGAAGATGCCGTCGTGGGCAGCGCGGAAGCCTGAGCCGCACACCCGGTTGCCGGTCCCGGTGAGGGCGGTGGCATCCGGGGCATCCAGAACCACGGGCCCGGCACAGTCCTCCACCAGGCCCACCGCTGCGATCATGGGCGTGGGGAAGATGCTCTGGCCTTCGGTGTCGTTGTAGAGGCTGACGTTGCCCGACACGATGGGCACGTCCAGGGCCAGGCAGGCCTGGCGGATGCCCAGGCAGCCCTGCTCGAAGGTCCACATGTTTTCGGGCTTCTCGGGGTTGCCGTAGTTGAGGCAGTCCGTGAGGCCGATGGGCTCAGCGCCCACGCAGGCCAGGTTGCGGCAGGCTTCGGCCACGGCGTGGGCGGCCCCCCAGAAGGGGTCCAGGTAGCAGAAGCGGCTGTTGCAGTCGCTGCTCATGGCCACGGCCTTGCCCGTGTCCTGGCCAGCTTCGTCCTTGACGCGGATGAGGCCCGCATCGCCCCGGCCCATGCCCAGCAGGGTGTTGCTGCGCACGGTGCCGTCGTACTGCTCGTAGATCCAGCGCTTGCTGGCCACCGTGGGCTGCTGCAGCAGGCTGCGCAGGGTGCGCTCCACCTCGGCGGGACGCAGGTCATCGGGCGGGGGCACAGCGTTCACGGCATCGAGGTAGCCCGGGCGCTGGCGGGGCCGGTCGTATTTCGGTGCGGCATCCACCAGGGGCTGGATGGGCAGGTCGATGGCCGGAGCCCCGTGCCAGCTGCCAATGAAGCGGCCGGTCTCGGTGACCTCGCCCACCACGCAGGCGTCCAGGCCCCACTTGTGGAGCACGCCGATGATCAGGGGCTCGCAACCGGGCCGGGCCACCAGCAGCATGCGCTCCTGGCTCTCGCTGAGCAGCAGTTCGAAGGGGGTCATGCCCTCCTCCCGCTGAGGCACCTGATCCAGGCGGATTTCGAGGCCGGTGCCGGCGCGGCTGGCCATCTCGAAGCTGCTGGAGGTGAGGCCGGCGGCACCCATGTCCTGGATGCCGATGACCCAGTCGGTCTGGAAGATCTCGAGGCAGGCCTCCAGCAGGAGCTTCTCCGTGAAGGGGTCGCCCACCTGCACCGTGGGGCGTTTCTCCTCGCTGCCCTCGCCGAACTCCGCCGAGGCCATGCTGGCGCCGTGGATGCCGTCCCGGCCGGTCTTGGAGCCGATATACATCACCTTGTTGCCCACGCCGGAGGCGAAGCCCTTGAAGATTCGGTCCGCCCGTAGCACGCCCAGGGTAAAGGCGTTCACCAGGATGTTGCCGTTGTAGGAGGCGTCGAAGGCTGCGTCCCCGCCCAGCATCGGCACGCCCATGCAGTTGCCGTAGCCGGAGATGCCCGCCGCCACGCCCTTGACGAGGCCCTTCATGCGCGGCGCATCCAGTTCCCCAAAGCGCAGGCTGTTGAGGTTGGCCAGGGGCCGGGCCCCCATGGTGAAGACGTCCCGCAGGATGCCCCCCACCCCGGTGGCCGCGCCCTGGTAGGGCTCGATGTAGCTGGGGTGGTTGTGGCTCTCCATCTTGAAGGCCACGGCCCAGCCGTCGCCAATGTCCACCACGCCGGCGTTCTCGCCCGGTCCCTGGATGACCCGGGGGCCTTCGGTGGGCAGGTTCTTCAGGTGGATCCGGCTGGACTTGTAGGAGCAGTGTTCGCTCCACATGGCGCTGAAGACGCCCAGCTCTGGATAGGTGGGCAGGCGCCCCTCCAGGAGGCGCAGGATGACCTGCCACTCGTCCCGAGACAGGCCCAGCTCGAGGGCCAGGGCTTCGGTGACAGCCGGTTCGGGGGCAGCAGACATGGGGGCTCCGGAAGCCTTGATTCTACCGGCTCCGACCGCTCCGAGGGGGGCTTGACATGGGTCAGCCTGGCTCGGGTTCCGCCGGGGCCATGGGGGACTCCCCGCCTTCGTAGGTGCGCCGTAGCACCCCCTGAACCAAGCGCTGCAGGAAGATGGCCCGCTCTGGGTTGTAGACGATGGAGACCGCGGCCTTGAGTTCCTGGCCCAGCTCCAGCAGGCCGCCAGCCTCCACGCCTGTGCCCAGCAGCAGGAAGGGTAGGCGCCCCTGGAGGGGCTCCAGCAGGGTGCGGATCCTGCGGCGGGCGTCCATGTTCAGACTGGAGACATGGCAGAGCACCAGGGCTGGCCGGCGGCTGTAGGCATCCTTCACGGCGGTCATGGTGGGGGTGACCCGGGTCAGGGGCTGCAGACCGCCCAACAGGTCCTGGAGGACCACCTCCAGGCCGGCCTCCCCAGAGATCAGCAGCAGGCCAGCGGGTGCCGTGGTCTGGTTGCGGATGGCCTCGCCAGGGGTGCCCGTTTCGACGCCCCGGCGGGAGATGCGCTCCAGGTCCTCCTCCCGCTTCTCGAAGACCCAGCGGGAGAGGGTGGGCAGCACCTCCTCGCCGAGCTGAGGCCGGAACTCCACCCCGAAGGTGCGGAAGTGCACATGGCGCAGCTTGACCCGGGTGTTGATCCGGATCGTTTCCGTCAGGGAGATGGTGACGGCCATGTCCCCGCCCGGGATCAGCTCGTCGTCCTGAAAGTCCCGGGTGCTAAAGATCCGGGCCCCGGTGGTGCTGATGTCCACCAGCGTCCCCACCACCAGGTCGTACTTCGGCGTGCTGAAGGTGACCGGCACCCGGCCGACCCGGTCCACCCGGTAGGCCCCGCGGTGGTCCTGGTCCTGCAGGATCTCCGGCATGGAGAGCCGCAAGCTCCGCCGCCCGTCAACCATACCGAAGCCCAGGAGTTGGGTGGAGGCCTCCAGGAAGCTCACGCCATGGGGGAACCGCAGCTTCAGGTCGGGGCTGCGGAGCCCGAACATGGCGTCTTCCCGGCCCATGGTGGCGGCGGCATGGAATTCCTTCTCATCAGCCCTTAGGAAAGAGGACTCGAACCGGATGTAGGGGGTCACCAGGATCATCATCTCCCGCCGGTTGGCGGCGCGGACAAAGATCTCCGCCACGACGTCCGGGTTCCGGATCAGGTTGCCTGCCAATCGCCCTCCCTCCTAGTACCTGCTTCCCTCATCAACCTTCCCGTAGACTGAAGAACCCTGGAACCCCTCCGTGAATCCACCCCTGACACTCCTTGCTTACAGCGCCCCCCGCAGTGGTTTCGGGGACGAGTGGATGACGTTCCTTCCCATTGGAATCGGCTATCTGCAGGCCATGCTCAAATCCAGACAATTTCCCTGCCGCTTGGCCAACCTCAGCGGCAAGGGGCGGAAGGAGGTCCTGGCCTACCTCCGGGCCCAGAACCCTGCCGTGGTAGGCATTTCCATGTTCACCTTCAACCGCAAACGATCCGGGGAACTGCTGGCCTGGGCCCGGGAGGCCTGCCCCGGCGCCGTGCTGCTGGCGGGGGGCCCCCACCCCACCCACCTGGCCGAAGAGGTCTTCGAGGACTGCCCGGCCCTGGACGCCATTGTCCAGGGGGAGGGGGAGCAGACCCTGCTGGGGATCGTGGAGCGCCTGCTAGCCGCCCCGGGGTCGGACCTGTGGCGGCGCACCCCTGGGCTGATCCTGCGGGAGGGCCCCACCCTGCCCCAGCCGCCCCTGGAGGACCTGGACAGCGTGGGCGTTCCGGCCGAATACCTGGAAGCCGACTTCCTCAATGACGTGGGTCAGCTCGCTTACCTGAGCACCAGCCGGGGCTGTCCGGCCACTTGCAACTTCTGCAACACGCCGGAGTTCTGGGGCACCTCCATCCGCTTCCGCAGCGCCGAATCGGTGCTCCGGGAAATGCACCTGCTCCACAGCCAGCACGGCCTGACCTACTTCAGCTTCCGGGACGACACCTTCACCGCCAACCGGGCCCGGGTGCTGGACCTCATGGCAGGCATCCAGAGCAGCGGCCTCCACCCCCTCTGGAACTGCCAGAGCCGGGTCAATCTGGTGGACGAGGACCGCCTGGTGGCCATGAAGCGGGCCGGGTGCGAGTTCATGCAGTTTGGCGTGGAGCATGGCAGCGAGCGGGTGCTGGCCCTGCTGGACAAGGGCACCAACCTGCGCCATGCCCGCAAGGCCCTGGAGGCCGTACGCAAGGTGGGCATGAACCTGGGCATCTACCTCATCACGGGCATCCCGGGGGAGACCTGGGCGGATGTGGAAGAGAGCGCCACCTTCATCCGGGACACCCGCCCCAGCGACTGCCAGATCAGCCCCCTCGCCTTGTATCCCGGCACGCGCATGTTCGACCAGTACCGGGCGGAGGGGCGCATCCAGCGGGACTTCTACCGGGCCAGCGGCGATGCCGAGATCTTTGCCCGGGTGGATGCCCACACGGAGAAAGCCCTGCGCCACCTGGACCAGGCGGCCCAGCGGGCCCAGGCCAGGTCCCGCTTCAGCGCCGCCGAGTTCGCGGCCCAGAAGGCCTGGCTGGGCTTCTGCGCCGTCACCAACCTGCTCTGCGGCGAGACCGCCGAGGCGGCTGGGCGCTTCACCGAGGCCGAGGCCGAGTACGCCGAGGTCATCCAGCGGGAGCCGGCCAACACCTGGGGCTTCCTCAAGCGGGCCCTGCTGCGGGAGAAACTGGGTCGCCTGGACGAGGCCCGCGCCGACCTGGCCGAAGTGCTGGCCCTGGCCCCCGGCAACCCCGAAGCCACCGCCCTCGCCAGCCAGTGGGGCCAAGCCCGACCCCCCCGGAAGAAGGGACCCGCCCACGGCCCCAAAGCCACCATGAAGGGCGCCGAGACCTACCTCAAGCGGTGAGTTTGCCTTGAATAAAAGGCAAAAGATCACCGCCAAGTCGCCAAGAGCGCCAAGGAAGAGCGCTGATCTTCAAGGTGCAGTGCTTGGCGCCCTTGGCGTCTTGGCGGTGAAAGCTTTTCCCTTATTGGTCGCTATTCGCCAGGAGCGGTTCCCGCAATGCTGCGCGCCACTGGCGCCAGCCCATGATGCAGAGGACTTGGTAGACCAGATACAGGGCGCTGGTGACATAGAGGCCTTTGTAGGTCAGCAGACCCACGGAGATGCAGTTGGCCAGGATCCAGACGGGCCAGTTCTCGATCCACTTGCGGGTCATCATGAACTGCGCCACCAGGCTGAGGGCCGTGATGAGCGAGTCGAGCACGGGCACGGTGCTGTTGGTGTAGTGCCGCAGGATCCAAGTGAGGAGCGCCGTCGTGGCGGCCACGGTCCCCGCCAACAGCAGCGCCGTGGTGGGCCGCACACGACTTACGGCCAGAGCCCCGTGGTCCCGCCCGCCGTGCAGCCAGTGCCACCAGCCATACACGGAGATAACGATGTAGAAGACCTGCAGGCCCACGTCTGCGTAGAGACCGGTCCGGTAGAACAGCACGATGAAGGTCAGGTTGTTGAGGATGCCGAGGGGCCAGTTCCAGATGCTCTGGCGTACCAGCAGAGCCACGCAAGCGGCCCCGGTGACGAACCCAAAGAGCTCCGTCCAGTGGGGCATCAGTCCCGGTGCCTCAGGTTGGGGCTGCGCTCGAGGATGGTGAGGACCAGGATCTCCAGTTCTTCCACCATCAGGAAGCGCAGGTCAGGATCCCGGGGCGCGCCCGGCGCTGGGTCGCCACCACCCCGCAGCACGAAGAAGGGGCCCGTGTGCTCCAGGCCCGAGATGCGCTTCCAGGGCAGGCGGCCGGCCCCCAGCCGGCGGGCCAGTGGGGTCGGCAGGGCGGCGTGGTCCACGCTCAGGCCCAGCTCATCCACCAGCACCTGCGAGCCTTCGACCATCAGGACCACCAGCAGCGTCCCGAGGAGGAGGAGGCTGCCCGCCACCACGGCCCCGATGGCCGCCACGATGGCGATCCAGAAGGACCAGGTGGGCTCCCCCGCGGTCTCGGCAACCTTCAGGGAGACCCGCAGCAAGGGCAGGCGCTCCAGCACCTGGGCCAGGGCCCGGACGCCCACCAGCCAGGAGCCGGCAAAGAGGAGCATCGCCATGGCCCGCTGGGCAAAGGATGGCCGAAAGACGAGGGGGGACCCAGCGGTCATCAGGCCTGAATCTCCGCCACGATGGCTTCCGCAGCGGCGGCGGGGTCCGGGGCATGGGTGATGGGGCGGCCCACCACCAGCCAGGTGGAGCCGCTGGCCACGGCCTGGGCCGGGGTCATGACCCGGGCCTGGTCCTGGTGCGCTGCGCCGGCGGGGCGGATGCCCGGCGTCAGGCGATGGAAGCCCTCGCCGCAGGCATCGCGGATGGCGGCGGCCTCCCAGGCGGAGCAGACCACCCCGCCGCAGCCCGCCTGGTGCGCCAGCTTGGCGTAGGCCAGGGCCAGCTCATCCGGCTGGGCGGCATGGCCCAGGGCAGCCAGGGCCTCCCGGTCCAGGCTGGTGAGCACCGTGACCGCCAGGAGCTCCGTGCGCCCCCCCGCTGCCCGGTGGGCGCGGACGGCTTCCACAGCGGCTTCGAGCATGGCAGGACCGCCCTGGGCGTGAACGTTCACCAGCCGGGGATCCAGCCGCAGGACAGCCTCCATGGCCCGGCGAACGGTGTTCGGGATGTCGTGCAGCTTGAGGTCGAGGAACACGGGCACCCGGGCCTGCAGCTCCCGCACGAAGGCAGGACCCTCGCTGCAGAACAGCTCCAGCCCCACCTTGAGCATGCCCACCCGGCCCGCCAGCTGATCGGCCAGGGCCAGGGCCTCCCGGGCCGACGGCACGTCCAGGGCCACGACGAGGCGCTCGCGGGGCGTGAGGGGAGACGGGGCGGTGGGCAAGAGAACTCCGAAAGGGTGCGGCCCCCCATTCTGCCACCAAGCGGGCGGGCCGACCCCACCTTGCACCGAGCTGGGGGCTTGCGGTTCAGCGGCCGGGGCCTCAACCTCGGATCCCAGCAGGCCCCACCATGATCCCCCTCCCCGCCCAGGAACCGCCCCGCCTCCTCCGCTCCGAGCCTCAGGCGCCCCCTGCAGCCGAGACTGAGCTGCTGGATGCCTACGACTGGGGCCGCACCCTGCCCCCTGCCCCGGCCCTGCGGGGTCAGGCCGCCCTGGACCTGCGCTGGCTGCGGGCCGCCGCCACCTTCGACCCCGCCGCAGGACCGCCGGATTCGCCCTACACCAGCGGCGCCGCCCAGAAAGAGGCACGCGCCCTGACCGCCCTCCTGCGGGCCCCCGCCGAGGCCCGCACTGCCCGCCTAGGGAGCCTCCCCCTGCAGCGCTCCGGCACCGCCCTGGCGCTGTGGCGCTGGGGCCAGCAGCAGGTACGGCAGGGCACCTTCCCCCCCGCACTGCAGCACCTCTGGGAGGACCGCCTCCTCAGCGCCGGACCACCCCTGGTGCGGGGCCTCGCCCTGCGCCACGCCCTCTGCTGGGCCCTGGCCCGGAAGGACGAAGCCCGGCTGGTCCGGGTGCGCCAGCTGGCGGGGCCGGACAGCGGTGCCTTCAAGGGCGTGCAGAGCCTCTTCGGGCTGCTGGGAGGCCCCTCACCGGTGCTGCGGTTCTGGAGCCTGCCTGACCTCGCCTCGGCGGACCGCCGCCTGGATGAGCTGGGCGCCCGCCACATCTGGATCTGCCCCGACGAGGAGGCAGGCCTGCCCGCGCTGGCCCCGGACACCGTCTGGATCGTGCCCAGTGCCAGTGGAGCCATGGACGAGCGCGACGCCAGCCTCTCCGGCTCCCCCGAGGAAGAGGCCAGGACCCTGGCGGCCCGCCTCCGCCAGGCGGGGCGCAGCGCCCACTTCGCCGCCAGCCGCCAGCCCCTGGAGCGCCTGGGACTGTTCTGGTTCCCCATCCTCATCGACCTGGACGCCCAAGGCAACCTAACCAGCATCCGCATGGGCGACGCCGCCCGGTAGGCCTCCGCGTTCATCTCATTATTTTTCGGTCAGTGTCCGGAGTGAGACACACCGCCCATCTGCGTCATCTGCGGTTCCACTTTTGATCTCGTAGGAGCGGGGCGAAGACCTAGCCGATGCCGCAGCCCTGCAGGAAGCCGGTTACGGCGCCCCAGACCATCTGGGACCAGTAGTGGAAGCCGCGGCGGGTGGGTTTGGCGGTATAGGTGCCGTGCAAGCGGTCCTTGAGCATGGGGTAGTTGCCGTCGGGATCCAGCACTGCCGCCGTCACGGGCGAGTCGAACTCGTAGGTGATCCACCGGTCCTGGCCATCCCAGGTGAGGCGCTGCTCCTCCCGGTTTTCCAGACGGACCCAGAGGGTGACTGGAACCCGGATGCCACCCCGGCGCTCCAGGGTGATGGACCCCACGCGGCCCGGCGCCGCCGGTTGGGGCGCCGCAAAGACCGGCGCCTTGTCGGGCGCGGACAGCCAGCCCCCCTGGGTAATCTCCCGCTCCTTCACGCCCTGGATGGTGTAGTCGAGCACCTCCGTGCCCTCTACGAAGTCCCGCCAGAAGCTCCCCAGGTCTCGGCCAGAGACCCGCTCTGCAATACGGCGGAAGTCAGCGCGGGTGGGGTGGCGGAAGGCCATCTCCTGGGCGTAGGCCCGCATGACCTGCTCCATCACCGGGCGGCCCAGCATGGCCTCCAGCTGATTCAGCACCAGCGTGGGCTTCCCATAGGCCTGGATGAAGTAGCTCTGGAGGTCCCGGGTGCGGTGACCGGCCCGGGTCATGGCGTCCGCCGAGGGCAGCATCCAATAGCCCGCCCACTCCAGGAAGTCGGTCGGCAGCTGGAAGCGGCGCCCGCCCAGCAGGGTGTGGTAGGTGCGGTCCATGGCCTTGTGGGTGAACCAGCTGGTGAGTCCCTCATCCAGCCAGGGCTCGTGCACCTCGTCGCTGGCGAGCAGGCCATAGAAGTACTGGTGGCCATACTCGTGCATGGTCACCACCTCGGGCATGATGCGCTGCTTCAGAGGGTCGAAGGTAACGGACCCTGCCGTGAAGAGCGTCGGATACTCCATGCCATCGGCCCCGGAGGCATCACCGGGCGTGTCGATCACCGTGAGGGTCGGATAGGGGTACTTGAAGAACCACTCCTCGCTCCAGCGCAGGGCATTCTCCACGGCCCGCCGCTGCCGGGGCAGGTTCATGCGGTTGCGGTCGTTGAGGTAGTAGAAGACCTGCACCCCGCGGTACTCGTGCAGCTCGGGCTTGCGCCAGCTCTCCCGCGGTCGGACCGCCCAGGCGAAGTCGTGGACGTCCTCCGCATGGAGGCGCCAGATGACGTTGAGGGGGCGCTTGGGATCCGTCTCCACCTCGGTCACGAAGTTTGTCTGGGTGCCCGTGTGGGCCAGGCCCAGGGCGTTGGGCAGGGACAGGGCCACGTCGTACACGCCGAAGTCGGCGAAGAACTCCGTGGCGGCGTGGTAGGCCTGGCAGTTCCAGCGGTCGCCCTGGTAGACGCCCACCTTGGGGAACCACTGGCCGGACATGAGAAAGTCATCGGCCCAGCCACTGCGGGCAAAGACCTTCGGGTAGCGGTTCTCCCAGGTGACTTCCACCTGGATGGTCTCCCCGGGTGCCACCTGTCGCGGCAGCCGCAGCCAGTGCACCGTCTCATCTTCGCCGTCGTGCCCCTCCAGGTCCTTGCCCTCCATGCGGGCACCCAGCAGGCGGCAGTAGCCCCAGGTGGTGGCGTCCGAGGGACGGTCCATGTGGTCCAGGCGAAGCTGACCGCCGCTCTCCTTCACGAAGAGGCTCTGCGGTCCCTTGAAGGCATTCAGGTAGAGGTGGAGAGGCAGCTCCTGCGTGGGGGCCGTGCCCGTGTTGCGCCAGGAGAGCGTCTCGCGCCCCTCCAGCGTCTTGTGCTCAAAGTCCAGCGTGGCCTCGATGCGGTAGTTGGCAATGCGCGGCGAGCGCGGCTTGTCGAACCACTTCTCCGGCGTCCAGGTGCGGGGCGCCGCTCCCAGAGCGACAGCGCCGAGCAGGAACCCCGCCATCCATCGCCGCAGCATCAAGCCTCCCGTTCGTCTCCAGAGCATATCAAGTCCTTGCCACTTCGCCCTTCCCTGCTACACTCAAGTCCCTACCGCGGGGTGGAGCAGTCCGGTAGCTCGTTGGGCTCATAACCCAAAGGTCGCAGGTTCAAATCCTGCCCCCGCTACCAACAAAAGGGGCCCAAATGGGCCCTTTTTTATGGATCTTCCGGGATTTCAGGGGAAGAAGTCTCATGGCAGAGAACACAGTGAACGCAGAGGAAAACAGGCAAGGGGTGGCTGAAAAGAAAGGAAGGAATGCGGAGGAAAACCGAGGAGCTGAGGAGAGCGGAGAACGGCCTGGGTGCTTGGGTCGGAAAAGCTTCTTAGCCGGGGATGGACGGGGAGGAGCGGGATAAAGCACTGGGGGCCGTGCTGCACGGCGCATGGGCTCCAGCTCGGGGCGCCGCTGCCGCGCCTCTTGGGGGGCGCGGCCGTGGCACCCCGGGATGACTTCCGGCTTCGCCGGAAGCCGCCTTCGGCGGGCCCATGCACGGTGGGTCGGCGCGCCTCTGCG
>CAITBU010000299.1 GCA_903890595.1 uncultured Holophagaceae bacterium
GGCCTGGATGTAGGCACCCTTCCAGAACTGGTAGCTGCTGGTGAAGCGGTAGCGCGGGTTGGGCTTGTCAGCCCGCTTGGTGAAGTCGTAGGCCAGCACGCCCAGGCGCAGGCGGTCGTCCAGCCCCCGGTACTCCACGCCGCCGCCGCCCTTGCCCTCAACGATGCCAGCGGAGAACACGGCAGGACCGAGGCGCTTGGCGAACTGGGCTGAGACCGTGAAAGCCTGGTCCGTGGTGACGGTCTTGGTGTTCTCGACCACGCTCACCGGCAGGCCCGTGAGGGGGTCGATGCGGGTGACGATGCGGCTGGAGTCCGACAGCTTGCCATCCGGCGTGCTGGCGAAGCCCAGGGCGTACCAGTAGTCGGGGTTGGGCACGATGTCGAGGCCCAGGCCCACGCGGCTGTCCTTGCGCTTGTCCCACTGGGCCGCGTTCATGTCGAGGCGGAAGTCCATCTTGTTGAAGCCGCCCAGCAGGCCATTCACGTTGTCCACGGCCTCGTTGATCTTCTTCACGGTGGCGTCGTCGTTGAGCAGCTTGCCGATGGTGCCTTCGCCCTTGTTGATGCGATCCGTGAGCACCTTCATGTTGTCGGCGGTGCTCTGAAAGCTCTGGGCCAGCTTGCGCACATCGCCCATGACACCCTTCAGCTCGGGGCGGCTCTCATCCAGCAAGCCATTGAGGCTCTTGCCCACGTTCTCGAACTGCTGCGCCAGGCGGGGCAGGCGCTCCCGCAGGTCCGTGGAGATGGCTTCCACATTGGCCATGGTGTGGTTGATGGCCCCGTGGTTCTCCTGGGCCATGGCCCGGAACTCGCCCGTCAGGGAGCGAATGTTGTCGACGATCTCGTCCAGCTTCTGCCGGCCAGCCTCGCCACCGATGGACTCGTTGAGGGACTGGGTGATGCCCTTCACGTTCTTGCCGATGTCGGCCATGGTCTCCATGAGGTTGTCGAGGCTGACGCCGGCCCGGCTGGGCAGGGGGCGGTCCTGGGGCAGGGGGCCCTTGGCGCTGTGGCCGGGGTCCAGATCGATGAACTTTTCGCCCAGGATGCCGATGGAGCCCAGGGACACCATGGCGTCCGAGTACACGCTCACCTCCGGCCCTACGGTGATGACCACCTTGGCCCGGGCCCCGTCCAGGACGATGCGGCGCACCTCGCCCACCTTGACGCCGGCCACGCGGACGGCGCTCTGCTGGTTGAGGCCCGCCACCTGATCGAAGTAGGTGACGCGCTCGTTGTGGTCAGACTTGCCCACAAAGTCCAGCTTCTCGGCGCGGAAGATGAGGAAGGCAATGACAGCGATGCCGGCGGTGAAGAACATGCCAACGCGAGTCTCTAGCTTCATGCGAGGGCCTCTTTGTGCTGGGTGGGGGGGGGATCCTGCAGGAAGGGGCCGTCGGCATCCCCCCGCAGGAACTGCTGCACCACGGGGTGGGGATTCTCCCGAAACTCGCCGGGGATCTGGCAGGCAATGCACTCGCCCCGGAACAGCAGGGCGATGCGGTCCGCAATGATGAAGGCCGACTTCAGGTCGTGGGTGATGGTGATGGTGGTGACGCCCAGCTCGTGCTTGAGGTCCAGGATCACCTTCCCGATGACGTCGGTCATGACCGGGTCCAGGCCTGTGGTGGGCTCATCAAAGAGGAGGATCTTGGGCTTGAGCGCGATGGCCCGGGCGAAGCCCACCCGGCGCTTCATGCCCCCGGAGAGCTCGGCGGGCTTGAGCTTGTCGGTGCCCCTCATGCCCACCAGGGCAAGGCACTCCTCCACCCGGGCTGTGACCTGGCCTTCAGTCATCTGCTGGTGGCGGCGGAGGCCGAAGGCCACATTCTCGAAGACCGTCATGGAGTCAAAGAGGGCCGCCATCTGGAAGCACATGCCGATGCTCTGGCGGACCTGGAACAGCTCATCCCGGGACAGCTGGCTGATGATCTTGCCCTCGACGGCCACGTGGCCCGAGTCCGGCGTCAGCAGGCCCATGATGTTGCGCAGCAGCACGGTCTTGCCTGTGCCCGAGCCGCCCAGCACCACGAGGCTCTCGCCCTCCTCCACCGACAGGTTGACGCCAGAGAGCACCACCTTCGGTCCGAAGGCTTTGCTGAGGTTGACGACGTCGATCAGGCCCATGACGTCATACCAGCAGGAGCTTGGTGAGGAAGAAGTCGGAGATCAGGATCCAGAGGCTGCTGGTGACCACGCTGCTGGTGGGGGCGTTGCCCACGCCTTCGGCGCCACCCTGGGTGCGGTAGCCCTTCCAGCAGCCCACCAGGGCAATGATCATCCCAAACACGAAGGCCTTGTAGAGGGCGATGCGCAGGTCCCGGAAGGCCAGCAGCTTGTAGAACTCGTTGCCGTAGACGTAGGCGCTCTGGCCCTCCACGCCCACCAGGATGAGGTAGCCCCCCCAGAAGCCCACGTAGACCGAGACCGCCGTGAGGATGGGGAGCATGACGGCAGAGGCAATCAGGCGCGGCACGAAGAGGTAGTGGATGGGGTCGGTGGCCAGGCACTCCAGGGCATCGATCTGCTCGGTCACCTGCATGGTGCCCAGCTCGGCGGCCATGGCACTGCCCACGCGGCCGGCCAGCATGAGGCCCGTGATCACTGGCGCCAGCTCGCGCATCACGGCGAGGCCTTCGACCTGGGAGGCCAGGCCCTCGGCCTGGAACTGCTTGAAGCCAAAGGCCAGCTGCACGGCGAACACCATGCTCACGGCCAGGCTGGTGAGGACCACCACGGGCAGGCTGTTCACGCCCACGGCCTGAAACTGCCGCATGAGGTTGGCGCCATCAAAGGGGCGCTTGAAGATGGCCGCGAAGGTCCGCCCGGACAGGACGGCAAAATCCCCAGCCGTGTCCATGGCCCGCAGAACACTTGAGCCGGCCTTGTCGAAGAAAGTCAGAACCATGGGGCTCCGTGGGGAAAACACTACTTTACCTCAGACGGCCCGCGTTGACGCTTGCGAAGCCGGGTGGCAGCGTCCTCCCGGATGGTCTGGGGGGCCCTGCTCAGGGCGATGCCGTCCGCCGGGACATCCTTGGTGATCGTGCTACCGGCCCCGACGAGGGCGCCATCGCCGATGGTGACCGGCGCTACCAGTTGGGTGTCGGAGCCGATGAATACGTTCCGGCCGATGGTGGTGCGATGCTTCCGGACCCCGTCGTAGTTGCAGGTGATGACGCCGGCCCCGATGTTGGTGCCTTCGCCGATCTCCGTGTCCCCCAGGTAGGCCAGGTGGTTGGCCTTGGCGCCGGGATGGAGACGGGCCTTCTTGGTCTCGACGAAGTTGCCCACATGGACGCCAGCGCCCAGGTCCGTGCCTTCCCGGAGGCGGGCGAAGGGGCCGACCTTGGCACCGGCACCCACGAGGGCGTGCTCGATGACGCAGTAGGGACGGACCTCTACGCCCTCGGCGAGGGTGGCATCCACGATCACCGTGCCCTGACCGATGCGGCTGCCTTCACCGATGCGGACGTCGCCTTCGAGGCGCACACCGGGCTCCAGGAGGACGTCCGGCGCCAGCACCACGCGGGGGCCCACCAGGGTGCTGTCCGGGTGGAGGAAGGTCACGCCTTCGCGCATCCAGTGCTCCTGGATCCGGCGCTGGGCGGCGGCCTGGAGGGTGGCCTGGTCGAGGCGCGAGTTCATGCCCGCCAGCTCATCCAGCGGGCAGACGGCAACCGTCACCGGCTGGGTGCGGGCCACGGCCACCACGGCATCCGTGAGGTAGTACTCGCCCTGGGCATTGTCATTGCGCAGGGCCTGGAGGGCCGTCCGCAGGGGCGACCAGGGCAGGGCGTAGGCACCCCCGTTGACCCGGCGCACGGTCAGCTGCTCCGGGCTGGCGTCCCGGGCCTCCACCATGCCGGCCAGGCTGCCGTCGGCGTGCTGGAGCACCCGTCCGTAGGCGCCGGGGACTTCCAGATCCATGGCCAGCAGCAGGGCATCAGCAGCGCAGAGGCGGGCCACGGTGGCCGGGGTGGTGAGGGGCACATCGCCGCAGAGGATGACGACCTTGGTGGCCCCCAGGCGGTCGAGCTCGGGGATGCAGGCCTGAAGCGCGTGACCCGTACCCTGGGGTGGGCCCTGATCGACTGTGGAGACGGGGCAGGGCAAGAGGCCAGCCTGCTGCCAGCCTTCGAGGGCACCGAGGACCTGCTCCTTGCCGGAGTGGACCACCACGACGGCAGCGCCCAGATCGCTGGGCAGAGCGCGCAGGGCCCAGAGCAGAGAGGCGTCCCCCAGGATCGGGTGGAGCACCTTGGGGAGGCTCGACTTCATCCGGGTCCCAAGACCCGCTGCCAGGATCACCGCCACCGTGCTCATGCCACCTCCCGCCTCCAGCCTACATCAGCAGCGTCCTGCCAGCGGTCTGTCAGGACGGTGCAAGGCC
>CAITBU010000300.1 GCA_903890595.1 uncultured Holophagaceae bacterium
ACCCTCCTGGCTGGCAACCGCGTCAACCTCTTCGGTGTGGGGACCTTCGAAGTCCGCGCCACCAAGGAGAAGATGGGCCGCAACCCCAAGACCGGCGAGAGCATCAAGATCCCCGCCGGCCGCAAAGTCGTCTTCAAGACTGCGAAGGGTCTCAAGGATCAAATGTAACCGACCGCCGGGTGACGGAGGACGCGCCAGTGGCGCGCCCGAAGTCGGGACCCGGCGAGGAGGTTATGCCAGGAGCATCGAGAAGGCCGCCATTGGGCGGCCTTCTGCATTATGGACAACCGCTTGTCGGAGGACACTGCCCCCCACCTGCGTCATCCTGTCTCCATGACCGACCTCGTCTACCTGCACGGCTTCTCCTCCGGTCCCGGGGGCAACAAGGGTCGCTTCGCCCGCCAGTGGGCCGAGGCCCGGGGCATCGCCTACCACGCCCCGGACCTGAACCTGCCCAGCTTCGAGACCCTCACCCTCACGGCCCAGGTGGCGGCGGTGGAGGCCCTGCTCCAGACCCTGCCCAGCCCGCCGGTGCTGGTGGGCAGTTCCCTGGGTGGGTTCGTGGCCACCGCTGTGGCCCACCGGGGCACGCCCCTGGCTGCCCTGATCCTGCTGGCTCCGGCCGTCCACTTTGCCCGCCGCCGCAGCACCGGTGCCGACTGGGCCGAGTACCGGGCGCAGGGGTGGATGACCTGCCACCACCACGCCCAGGGTAGGCCCCTGCGCCTGGGGCCGGCGCTCCTCCACGACCTGCCCAGCTGGCAGGACGACGATACCTGGCGCATCCCGGTGCCCACCACCATCCTCCACGGGCGGGCGGACGCCGCCGTACCCCTGGCCGAGAGCGAAGCCTACGCCCAGCGCAACCCGGGCACCCAGCTTCATGTCCTGGAGGATGACCACGGCCTCCTCGCCCCCGCCTCCCTGGCCTGCCTCGAGGCAGCTTTGGAAGCGGCCTTCGCCTGAGGCCTAGTGCACCTCGCCTGAAATACCTGGATCAAGCTGTTGCCGGCGAGGTGCACTTCCATCGGGGCAAAGCCCCTCTGGCGCCCCTGCGCGCAGACGCGCTGGGGCTGTCACCCCACCGGGGGCACTGCCGTGCCCCCAGACCCCCGCCAAGTGGTGCCCAGGGGCCGGTGGGATGCTCCGGCAATTTCGCGCGGGCACCACTAGGACCCGAACTCTTCCGGGCTCAAGGACACGAGGTAGCGGGTGAACAGTTTCTGCTTCTCCTGGCCGGCTTTCACCCGCTTCTGGTAGATGGAGAAGCGGTCCTCGGCGGGGCGAATGGCGGGGAAGAGGGCCACCAGGTCCTTCCGGCGGAGCTCCTCCAGGACGCTGTAGCGGGGCACCAGGAGGGCGCCCATGCCCGCCACGGCGCCGTGGATCATGGCGCGGATGTGGTCGACGGCGATGATGCGGTCCAGCTGCGGCTGAGCGTGGACCGGGGTGGCCAGGAGGAAGCGGTTCCACCAGGTGCCGGCCTTGTCCAGCGAGAGCACCGGCACCCGGCCCAGGTCCGTGGGGACCCGCAGGCGGTGAGCCTTCCGGAAGGCCGGGGCGCAGGCCACCACGTAGGTCTCCCGGAACAGCGGCGTCTTCCGCAGGGTGGGCAGGGGGTGCTCCTGGCAGTCCAGGATGAGGTCCAGCTCATCCCGCAGCAGAGGGCTCAGCAGCTCCTGGCTGAGGGTGAAGTCCAGGTCCAGCTCCGGGTGCGCCGCCAGGAAGGGCTGCACGTGCTTCATGAGGATGCTGGTGCCGAACTCCACCGTGGCCCCAATCCGCAGGCGCCCCCGGGCCAGGGACTGGTGGCGCCGCAGGTCTTCCGCAGCCCCATCCAGGGTGGCGAAGGCCTGCTCGCAGGCCTGGTAGAGACGGCGGCCTTCCTCGGTGAGGCCCAGGTCCCGACCCCGGCGGGCCAGCAGGGGCACGCCCACCAAACTTTCCAGCTTGGCCATGGCATGGCTGACCGCGGACTGGGTGCGGTGGAGGCGGTGGGCGCAGGCGGTGAAGCTGCCCGTCTGGGCGAGGGTGAAGAAGGTCCGCAGCTGGGGCAGGTCGAGCAGGGCATCCATGACCATGAATATGATTCATGTTTGGTGTGAATCGAATGAATTTCTTAATTGAAACAAAAAAAGTTACAAATGAACCAGGGAGGTACTTCATGCAAGCAGTCCTGAAGGCGCTGGGCATCGAGGAAGTCAATCCGGGCGGGTTCGCCGGGCAGTGGATCGGCAGCGGCAAGACCCAGCTGGTGCGGTCCCCCATCGACGGCAGCCCCCTGGCCTCCGTGGTCAACGTGACCCCGGCGGAGTTCGACGCCGTCCTGGCCAGCTGTCATGGCGCCTTCGCGGCCTGGAAACAGGTGCCGGCGCCCAAGCGGGGCGAGGTGGTGAAGGCCCTGGGCGATGAGCTGCGCAGGAACAAGGCCGCCCTGGCCGAGCTGGTGACCCTGGAGATGGGCAAGACCCTCCGCGAGGGCCTGGGCGAGGTCCAGGAGATGATCGACATCTGCGACTTTGCCGTGGGCCTGTCCCGCCAGCTCTACGGCCTCACCATGCCCAGCGAGCGCCGCCAGCACCGCCTGCAGGAGCAGTGGCACCCCCTGGGCGTGGTGGGCGTCATCACCGCCTTCAACTTCCCGGTGGCGGTGTGGAGCTGGAACACGGCCATCGCCCTGGTCTGCGGCGATCCCATCCTGTGGAAGCCGTCCTCCAAGGCCCCGCTCACGGCCATCGCCTGCACGAAGATCGCCGAGAAGGTGCTGCGGGACTTCGGCTTTGACCCCGCCATCTGCAGCCTGGCCATCGGCCGGGGCAGCGACATCGGCGACCTCATCAACACCGACCCCCGGGTGGCCCTGGTGTCCTACACAGGCTCCGTGCCCGGTGGCCGCCACGTGGGCACCCTGGTGCAGCAGCGCTTCGGCCGCCACATCCTGGAGCTGGGTGGCAACGGTGCCGTCATCGTGAGTGAGCAGGGGGACATCGACATCGCCCTACGCTCCATCTACTTCGGGGCCATCGGCACCGCTGGCCAGCGCTGCACCTCCACCCGCCGGGTCATCGTGCAGAAGTCCCTGCACGATGAATTCCTCCAGCGCCTGCTGGACCTCTACGAACGGACCCCCATCGGCGATCCCCGCCAGGCTGGGAACCTCATGGGCCCCCTCGTGGACCCGGCTGCCGTGGACACGCTGCTGGCCGCCATCGAGACCACCAAGGCCCAGGGTGGTCGCATCCTCTGCGGCGGTGAGCGCCTGCCTCTGGCCGGCGGCTGCTACGTCACGCCCTGCATCGCTGCGGTGCCCGGGAACCTCCCCATCGTGCAGGAAGAGACCTTCGCACCGATCCTCTACGTGATGCCCTACGGCACCCTGGAGGAGGCCATCGCCCTCCAGAACGGCGTGACCCAGGGCCTCTCCAGCGCCATCATCACCAACGACCAGCGGGAGGCCGAGCTGTTCCTGTCGGCCATCGGCAGCGACTGCGGCATCGCCAACGTGAACACCGGCACCAGCGGGGCCGAGATCGGCGGGGCCTTCGGCGGCGAGAAGGAGACCGGCGGCGGCCGCGAGAGCGGCTCCGACGCCTGGAAGGCCTACATGCGCCGCCAGACCAGCGCCATCAACTACAGCGGCAGCGTCGAGCTGGCCCAAGGGATCACGCTCGAGCTCTAGAAAAAACAACCCGATAACCAGGTTGATCATTAATGCCCAACCGACTCACCCACCGCTGATCAGGTGGATGACCTGCACGACGGCGCTATCGGGGACGGTGGTGGTGTCGTAGTCGGGCTTGGGGATGAGCAGGCCGTTCACGTGGATGATCAGCATGGGGAAGCGGTAGTTCTTGGCCCGCAGGATGTCCCGCACGGTCATGCCCTCGTGCCAGTCCAGCGGTTCCTCATTGACTTGGATCATGCCTTTGCTCCCTGCTTTTACCCCTAGAAAATCGGCCGCGTTCGCGGCCGATTTTCTTAGATGAACTGCTTAACTACGGCAACCACTTCCGGGAATGCGTCGAGGCCCAGTTCCCTCAGGCGCTCCAGGGTTGGGACGCCGTCCAGGGTCCAGCCCCGGCGGGTGTAGACGCTGTCCATGAGCTGGGAAAAGCGGTCCGTGCGCCAGGTGCGGTGGAGGGCCATCTTCTCCTCGGTGCTCTTGCCGGCGGGGTCGATGCCAAGCTCATCCTGTAGCTGCTTGTCGTAGCGCTCGGTGCGGGACTCGTACTCCTCGCGGGTGACGGGGCCCAGGGACCGGTAGGGGGCGGCGTCGTGGAGGCGCAGGCCCTTGCCCATGCGGATGTTGAAGATGCGCTGGAAGTTGTAGACCCGGGCGGACTGCATGATCAGGTCCTCTTTGGTGATCTTGACGCCGGTGGTGGCCGTGAACAGGTCCACGTAGTTCTGCACGTGCTCCGGCACCTTCTGGGGCTCGGGCTGAGAAGAATTATCCGCGGGGACCACATCGTTCCAGGGCAGCTTGCAGAAGCCGTTCAGGCCGAACCAGGTGCGGAACAGGGGGAAGTAGTAGAGCGCTTCGGCCTTGGCCTCAAAGGTGGGCAGCTGCTTGTTCACCATGTCCATGAAGATCAGCCAGGCCTCGTCGTGCTGGGGCCCCTTGTTGGTGAGGGCGTAGCCGCCCTGCTGGGCCAGGGACTCCTTGGACATGTACTGGGAGTACTCGAGGCCCTTGTTCTCCATGCCGATGTCGTTGATGAGCTGGGGGTCGCCCCAGCCCTGAGCGATGAAGTGGGTCTTCATCTTTTTCACGCCCATTCCGGCGATCTTGCCGAAGCCGATGCCACGGGCCATCTGGTGCATCATCGCCAGATCCGCCTCGGCGTTGCCCCAGGTGAGCTCCAGGCCGCCGGTGCGCTCCTTGTTCAGGATGCCGCGCTGGTAGCACTCCATGATGAAGGCCGTGAGGGTGCCGTAGGTGATGGTGCAGATGCCATAGGTATCGCAGTAGAAGTTCAGCTCCAGCAGGTAGTCGGGATCGAAGACCCCGCAGTTGGAGCCCAGACCCGCCGCGTTCTCGTACTCGGGGCCGTCCACGGTGACCATGTGGCCCTGGTAGGGGCCGGTCTTCAGCACCACGCCGTCGGTACCCTTGGCGCAGGCCATGGAGCAGCCGTACCAGCAGCCGTCCACAGTGACCTGGGTGCAGCGCTGCTGCCAGTAGCTGGAGTCGATCTTGTGGGTGTCGGGATGGGAGCCGAACTGGAAGTTGTGGACCGGCAGCAGGTCGTAGGCGTTCATGATCTCGACGATGTGCGCCGTGCCGTTGCGCCGCATCATGCACTGGTGGGGATCCTGCTCCCGGATCTCCTTGTGGTACTTGATGCCCGTGCGGGCGATGGTCTCGGGGTCGGCGGGGTGGTTGAGGTCGCCGGCCACCTTGGGTCCACGGCACACGATGGCGCGGATGCGCTTATCCCGGAACACCGTGCCGATGCCACCCCGGCCCGCCTGCTTGAAGCGCACGCAGCCCCGGCGGCGGTCGTAGAAGGAGAAGTTGAGCATGCCGATGAGGCTGTGCTCCGCCGCAGCGCCGGTGCTGACCACGGACACATTGGGCAGGTCGGCGTCGTTCTCGGCGTAGAGGTGGGTGAGCAGCTCCCCCAGCACGTGGCTGTCCACGGGGCCTTCGGGGGCCTCGTCGATGCGGATGAGGCCCTTTACACCGTCGATGAACAGGATGACGTCCTTGGTGGACTTGCCCTGTAGCTCCAGGGCGTCAAAGCCCGAGAACTTGAGCAGGGGACCAAAGAACCCGCCCACGTTGGAGTCGATGGGAATCTCGGTCTGGGGCGAGAGGGTGACCACCAGGGACTTGCCGGTGCCGGCGTACTGGGTGATGCCGCACACGGGGCCGGGGCTGATGATGATCTCGTTCTCGGGGTCGTTCCACTTGGTGGTGGGCTGCACCGCATTCCAGAGGTGGTAGAGGCCGAAGCCGCGGCCGCCGATGAAGACGTCCTTCATCTGCTGGGTGACGGGCTTCTCCGTGACCTCGAGGGTGTCCACGTTCACGTAGAGGGAGCGGTTGTTGTAGCCCCGGTCCGGCAGGGAGGGGGTGTAGGCCACTTCCTTGAGGGTGCGCAGGCCGGTCCGGTAGGCCAGCAGGGCCCCCAGGTACTCCGTCCGGCGGGTGTGGTCGATGGCCATCACCTTGCTGGGATCAAACACGAGCTGGTCCATGGGGACTCCTGGGGTCGGACGGGGTCAGATGATCCGGACGGCCGGTTCGGGGACTTCTACGATCTGCAGGGCGCCATGGGGGCAGACCTTCACGCAGACGCCGCAGGAGGTGCACTTGTAGGGGGTGATCCAGTCCGGGTCGTACTCGAAGGCACCCTTCTCGCAGAACCCGATGCACATGTAGCAGCCCACGCAGACCTTCTTGTCGAGCATCACGACACCCAGCTTGTTGCGC
>CAITBU010000301.1 GCA_903890595.1 uncultured Holophagaceae bacterium
GCTGGGCCGGGTGGCGCTATCGCTGCCTACTGCGGAGGCCCTCTGCGCCGCCGGGGCCTTTGACCGCTGGGCCCCGGACGGCGACCGCACCCGCCTGCTGTGGACCCGCCTGGGCGGCGTGCCACCGGGCGTGCGGCCGCGCCCCACGGACCCCTTTGACCGGGCCGACCTGGAGCTGGCCACCCTGGGCCTTACTCTGGAGCTCCATCCAGCTGCCTTGGCCCGGGTGCGGAAAGGCGGTGGGTCCGACCGTGCCGCCGATGCCGCCCGGCCCGGCCGCCGCCTGCAGTTCTGGGCCCTGGTGGTGGCCGACAAGGACGTGGCGACGGAAAAGGGCGAGCGCATGCAGTTCATCACTTTTGAAGATGAAACGGGCCTTTGCGAGGCGGTGGCCTTCCCAGATGTGCTCCGCCGCCGCCAGCGGCCCTTCCGGGTGGGGGACCTGGTCCCCGTGGCGGGCAAGAGCACCCTCCAGGATGGCCTTCCAGTGCTTGAAGTGGGCTGATTGATCCCCAGGCGCATCGGCGTAACTGCCTCGGAAATGTAGCAATACGGATGCGTTGCGTTTCTAGGAATACACCGAAAAGGAATTATGAAAAAACAATGATCAAACCGTAACCAGTTTAATTAAATCCTACCGATAACGTTCGATTGTAAGGAATTGTCGGAATCACACATTGTCAATCATAAGTCAAATTTAATTAGTAATTTGCATTGCTACTTTAATGCTGTGTTGGTAGTAAAAAAAATACAAACTACCGCTGAATCGATTGAAAAATTTACATAATGTCGAGATTTATTGTGTGGATAATACGTCAAGGAATCCCGAGTCTATCCGAACTAAATAAATGGACGGAGAAACCACATGACAAACGGCACACTGCTCAGCATCGGGGATATCTGCTCGGAGACGGGCCTTACGGTAGACGTGATTCGCGCCTGGGAGCGCCGCTACGGCTTCCCGGTACCTGTTCGCCTGCCTTCGGGGCATCGGCGCTACACGGAGGCCGACCTGGCCCGCCTGCGCCTCATGGCCCAGGCCGTGTCCAATGGCCACCGGGCCAACCGGGTGGCGAAGGCGGAGGATGTGGGCCTGCGCCACATGATCCTCCCGGACTCGAACCCCGACGTGGAAGCCCTGTTCACCCATGTGCTGGCCATGGACGGGGAGGCGCTTTCGGCCCGACTGCGGGAGCACCTGCTGGTGGCAGGCTGGGACGACGTCCTCCGGGACCTGGTCGCCCCCCTGCTGGACCGGTTCAGCGTTGCTTGGGCTGACGGCCTCGTCGAGCCCCACCATGAGCACCTGCTGTGCGAGGTCCTGGAGGACTTCCTGCGGAACCTGCGGCGGGAATACCACCCCCTGCCGGGCCGGGGCAAGGTCCTGCTCTGCACCCTGCCCGGGGAGCGGCATCGCCTGGGTCTGCTCATGTCCGCCATGGCCTATGCCGCCAACGGGGCGCGGACGAACGTGCTGGGCCTAGACCTGCCCCTCGCCAGCATCGCCCATGCGGCCAAGGCCCTGGGGGTCGACCGGGTGGCCGTGTACATGTCCGTCCAGTCCTCGGGCGAGACGGTCCGGCGCATGCTCGACGATCTACGCGTTCGCCTGCCGGAAGACTGCCGCCTCCTGTTGGGGGGCAAGGGTGCGGCCCGCACCCGCAAGGTCAAGGGAGCCGAGCGGGTCGACGACCTGAACGTGGCCTGAGGTAGGCTTCCGGGTCCCCGGGATCCGGGACTGGGGCTACCCTCGGTACATGGAACCCGCCACCCTCCGCGCCGTCATGGCCGTCCTCCGGAATCCGGAGACCGGCTGCCCCTGGGACCTGAAGCAGGACCACCAGAGCCTCTCCCGTCACCTTCGGGAGGAGGCTGCGGAGGTGCTGGAGGCCCTGGCCGCCCACCGCCCGGGGGACCCAGCCACGGAGGCCCACCTCTGCGAGGAGCTGGGCGACCTCTGGCTGCAGGTGGCCTTCCATGCCCAGCTGGCCGCAGATCGCGGTGCCTGGGACCTCCATGACGTGGAGCGGGGCATCGTGGACAAGCTCGTGCGACGGCATCCGCACATCTTTGGCGAGACGGCCGTGGTGGGGGCTGAGGAGGTGCTCGTCAACTGGGCCGCCATCAAGCGCGAGGAGAAGGGCGAGGCGCCCGAACCTCGCCTGCTGGCGGGCATCCCCGCCACCCTGTCACCCCTGGACGAGGCCCTGGAGATCGGCCGGCGCTGCGCCAAGGTGGGCTTCGAGTGGCCCGACCTGGAGGGGGTCCTGGACAAGGTGAAGGAAGAGGTGGCGGAGCTACAGGCTGAGTCCGATCCCGTGCGGGTGGAGGAGGAGTTCGGCGACGTGCTGTTCAGCCTCATGCAGTGGGCTCGCAAGAAGGGCGTGGACCCCGATGTCGCCCTGCGCCGCCAGATGCTGCGGTTCCGCACGCGGTTCGCGGCCGTTGAGGACGACACCCGGGCCAATGGCGGCTGGGAAGCCCGCACCCTCGACCAGATGGAAGCCGCCTGGCAGGCGGCCAAGCGGCGCAGCGGCTGATTCCTAGCCCTTGCCCTGGGCCTTCATCTCCACCAGGCGCTTGGCTTCTCGGCGGAGCAGGTCGGCCACGTTGCGGTCTTTCATCAGCAGCTTGAGGTCGCTCTCGAAGAGGCGCTTGAAGTGGGTCATGGCCACGGGCAGGGGCGTGCGCGGGTTCAGCACCAGGGACTTGGTGATGGGGTACTTCTTCATCCACTCCCGGCTGTTGGAGATGATGCGGAGCACTTCCTCGTTGATGGTGCGCATCTGGGCGATGTGAGCCACCTCGCCCTCGGTGATGCGGCCGTTGCGGAGGACGTTGACCTGCACCAGGCGGTTGGCTTCGCGGATCAGGAGGGTGCGCTCCTCCTTCCCGCCCTTGATGGCCAGCATGATCTTCTGGTTGGTGCTGAGGCGGGCCACCCGCTGGGTGATGGTGAGGTTGATCTCCTCGCCGTCCTCGCCCAGAGGCGGTCGCAGCGCCAGCAGGCGCCGCTCGGCCGCCATCTCTTCCGTCTCGTACTCGGCCTCGGCTTCCTCCGGGGTGGGGGTCATGGGCAACGGCAGCTCCGCCCAGGCCCGATCCAGGCGGCCGGCTTCCACCTCAGCAATGATCTCGAGCCGCTCCCGCTTGACCTCTTCCGGAATGAGGCGCAGCACCTCGAAGCGGAACTCGTTGACGCGGCGCTTGATGGTGTATTCGCCTTCGGGGTGCTCCTCCAGCAGGTCGAGGATGTGCGGGCGCTCCATCCACAGGACCTGGTTGTTGAGCACGATCTCCAGCACGCTTCCCGGCAGACTGGGCACCGAAGCCTCGACGATCTCTGCCGTCAGGCCTGGGTTCAGCAAGGCCGCCTCAAGGACCGCCGGTTCTGGGCGATGGCAGAGCACCAGCTGCAGGGGGGCCGGGGGCTGAATGGGCTGGTCCAGGATTCCGGAGAGGAGGGACTCCGGCAGGGTCTTGAGGGTTTCTACGGCCGCCTTGGCTTGCAAGGACTCCGTGAGGACCGCATGGGCCAAGGCCTGCAGCAGGTCCGGGGTGGGGACCGGCAGACGCCCCCCCACCAGGGCC
>CAITBU010000302.1 GCA_903890595.1 uncultured Holophagaceae bacterium
GCTCCCTGGCGGATGGCCCGCTGGGCGTCGAGCTCGGCGGCCAGCTCTGCTCCGCCGATGAGGTGTACGGGCCGACCCAGGGCCTGCAGGGGCGCCGCCAGGTCTCGCACAGAGTCCTGGCCTGCGCAGAGGATGATGCTGTCCACCGCCAGGCACTTGGAGCCGGCGTCCTTGCCGTCCCGGAGCCACAGGCCCTCGTCGTCGATGCGCTCGTAGACGATGCCACCCTGCATCTTCACCTTCAGGGCCTTGAGGGAGGCCCGGTGGATCCAGCCTGTGGTCTTGCCCAGCTCGGCACCCATGCGGTCCGTCTTCCGCTGCAGCAGGTGGATGGTGCGGGTCGGGCCGGCGGGCTGGGGGGCCGGCAGGAGGCCGCCCCGCTGGCCATAGGAGGGGTCCACACCCCAGCTCAGCAGGTAGGTGGCTACATCCGGCACAGCGGGGGGCTGGGCGAGGAAGGCGGCCACATCAAAGCCGATGCCCCCGGCGCCGATGATGGCCACGGTGGTCCCGGCCGTGCGGCGCCCGCTCAGCAGGTCCGCATAGCCGATGACCTTGGGGTGCTCGACTCCCGGGATGGGGGGCGTCCGGGGCTGCACGCCCGTGGCCAGGACCACCTCGTCGAAGTCCGCCAGCAGGTCAGGTGTGGCGCGCAGGTTCAGGCGCAGGTCCACCCCAGCGGCGGCCAGGCGGCGCTCGAAGTAGCGCAGGGTCTCGAAGAACTCCTCCTTGCCAGGGACCTGCTTGGCCAAGTTGAGCTGGCCCCCCAGGGCGGCGCCGGCTTCGAAGAGGGTCACGGCATGGCCCCGCTCCGCCGCATGGCAGGCGAAGCTCAGGCCCGCCGCCCCGCCGCCCACCACCGCCAGGCGCTTGGGGGTGGCGGTGGGAGTGAAGACCAGCTCGGTCTCCCGGCAGGCCCGGGGGTTCACCAGGCAGGTGGCCTCCTTGCGGGCGAAGATGTGGTCCAGGCAGGCCTGGTTGCAGGCGATGCAGGTGTTGATGTCCAGGGCGCGGCCCTCGGCAGCCTTCTGGACGAAGTCCGGGTCCGCCAGCAGGGGGCGGGCCAGGCTCACCAGGTCGGCCGCTCCCCGGTCCAGGATGCCCTCGGCAATCTCCGGGGTGTTGATGCGGTTGGTGGCAATCAGCGGGATGCCGACCTCCCCCTTGAGGCGCTCGGTCACCCAGGCATAGGCGCCCCGGGGCACCATGGCCCCGATGGTGGGGACCCGGGCCTCGTGCCAGCCGATGCCCGTGTTCAGGATGGTGGCGCCCGCCGCCTCGATGGCCTTGGCCAGGAGGACCACCTCCTCCCAGCTGCTGCCCTCGGGGACCAGATCCAGCATGGACAGCCGAAAGATGACGATGAAGTCCGGTCCCACGGCGGCGCGGACGGCCTGCACCACCTCCACCGGGAAGCGCATGCGCTGCTCGAAGGGGCCGCCCCAGGCGTCGGTGCGCCGGTTGGTGCGGGCGGCGATGAACTGGTTGATGAGGTAGCCCTCGCTGCCCATGATCTCTACGCCGTCGTAGCCAGCCTTCCGGGCCAGGACCGCACAGGCCGCATAGTCCCGGATGGTGGCGCGGATCGCCCGGTCGCTGAGCTCCCGGGGCTTGAAGGGGCTGATGGGGCTCTTGATGGGGGAGGGTGCCACGCTAAAGGGGTGGTAGCTGTAGCGCCCCCCGTGGAGGATCTGGAGGGCGATCTTGCCGCCCTCGGCGTGGACGGCCTCGGTCACCTGTCGATGCTTGGCCACCTGCCAGGGCCAGGACAGCTGGCTGCCGAAGGGGGTGAGGCGACCCTGGAGGTTGGGGGCGATGCCGCCGGTGACGATGAGGCCAACCCCGCCCCGGGCCCGCTCCGCA
>CAITBU010000303.1 GCA_903890595.1 uncultured Holophagaceae bacterium
CGAAGGGTCCCTGCACATGGGTCTCGGCTATGCGGTGACCGAGGAGTTCCCCTACAAGGACGGTCGCCCCGTGTCCCTCAAGATGGCTGATCTGGGCCTCATCAAGGCCAAGGACATGCCCCCCATGGACATCATCGGCATCGAGGTGCCAGACGCCGTGGGTCCCTATGGCGCCAAGGGTGTGGGCGAGATTGGGCTGGTCCCCACCGCCGGGGCCGTGGCCAACGCCCTCTGCCAGTTCGACGGCATCCGCCGCACCACGTTGCCCCTCAAGGAGATGATGCTCCTGGGGAAGAAGAACAAAGTCTGATCCCGTAGCTTTTCCCTTTGCCGGGCTCCGAACCGGAGCCGGCCTCACCCTCTACCCTGGAGTCATCCCCATGTCCAACCTGGACACCCGCATTGCCGAACTGGCCGCCAAGTACCTGCCCCTCGCTGCCGAAATGCTCAAGGAAGCCATCCGCATCCCCGCTGACTACGTGGAGAAGCCCGTCGACCAGGGCGGCGACCCTTTCTGCGGTACCTCCAACCACGAGTTCCCCCGCATCGACTACCTCCGCAAGAAGATCGTGGAGATCAAGGGCGTGCGGAACGCAGCGGACGCCTATTTCGACGACTTCGGCAACCTGGTGTGGCGGGTCGAGGATCCCAATGACGGCATCCCCGCGGACCAGAAGAAGGTGATCTACATCGACGGCCACACGGACACCGTGAAGCCCCTGCGCGCCCAGTGGCTCCAGAACACCGGCGGCATCGACTGCTTCGACGGCGTCCTCGACGCCACCAAGGTGAACAAGGACTTCCTCAACAAGGAGCTGGGCTACCTGCCTCCCGAGAGCGAGTGGAACCACCTCATCTTCGGCCGCGGCGCCGCGGATCAGCTGGGCGGCGTCATCTCGGCTGCCATTGCCACCAAGATCATGCTGGAGCTGGAGGCCGAGGGTGCCCTCAAGGGCGTGATCGTGTACTCCTACGCCACGGTCTGCGAAGAGGACAATGACGGCGCCGGCCCCATGTACCTCAACCGCCAGGTCTTCCCCACCGCCGCTCCCGCCGTGGTGCCCGATGTGGTGATCCTCACGGACAGCTCCGGTTGCTCCAAGAACGGTGCCCTGGGCATCTACCGTGGCCAGCGCGGCCGCATGCAGATCGAGGTCACGGTCAAGGGCAAGTCCTGCCACGGCTCCATGCCCTGGGAAGGCAAGAACCCCCTGGAGTTTGGCGGCGCCATCGTCAAGGAAGCGGCCGACAAGTACGATGCGCGCATCGGCTTCAAGGACGATCCGTTCCTGGGCCACGGCACCCGCACCGCCTCCTGGGCCCGCCTGGACACCCCCAGCGACTGCGCCGTGCCCGAGAAGTTCACCTTCCGCTTCGACCGTCGCCTGACCATCGGCGAGACCCCTGAGCAGTCCTGCGCCGATGTGGAAGCCCTCGACGCCGTGGCCGTGGCCCGCAAGGCTGGCCTCACGGTGGAGATCTCCATCCCCACCTACACCGACGCCTCCTGGAAGGGCTACGTCCTCAACAACCCCCAGGTCTACCTGGGCTGGCTCACCCCCGAGGAGCACCCCGCGGTGCAGGCGGCTGTGGCTGCCTACAAGAAGGTCATCTCCCCCAATGTGGATGGCAAGGTGGGCACCGGTGGCGTCCTGACCAAGGAGCCCCGCGTGGACCGCTGGGTCTTCAGCACGGACGGCGTGGGCTATCCCATCCCCACGGACGCCAGCGTCCCCGGCGCTGCCGCGAAGCAGTGGGTGAACAACGGGGTCTACAAGCACCCCGCCATGATCGGCTTCGGCACGGGCATCGAGCAGAACACCCATAAGATTGGCGAGTGCCTGGACGAGCGCGAGCTCCAGCACAGCGCGGCCTTCCTGGCCCGCTACCCCACCGTCTTCGCGGGCACCGTCTAGCCGCCAGCCCCCGAGCCAGTCCTCTTTCCCGTTCCCGACCGGAGCACTGCCCCCATGGAAAAAGCCTTCCGCTCCGCCTCGCTCGAGCTGCTCACCACCTGGATCTTCGGTGAGCTGGACCTGGGGGGCGCCGTCCTCGGCATCCCCCGGGAGAACTTCCGGATCCCCAGTCCGAAGCTCGCTCGGGAGATGTTCGGGCACACCGTGGCCGCGCCCCTGGGCGTGGCGGCGGGACCGCACACCCAGCTGGCCCAGAACATCGTGGCCAGCTGGCTGTGCGGGGCCCGCTTCATCGAGCTGAAGACCGTCCAGATCCTCGACGAGATCGAGGTGAGCCGGCCCTGCATCGATGCGGCGGACGAGACCTACAACTGTGAGTGGTCCCAGGAGCTCAAGCTCGAGGAGTCCTTCACGGAGTACCTCAACGCCTGGGTGCTCATCCATGCCATCGCCCACCGCCTGGGTCTGCCGGATCCCGGCATGCACTTCAGCATGAGCGTGGGCTACAACCTGGAGGGCATTCAGAGCCCCCGGGTGCAGCAGTTCATTGCCGACATGCGCAACGGCGGCGCCGCCCTGGCGGCCGCTATCGAGACCGTGGCCAAGGTCTATCCTGCCGTGCGGGACATAACCATTCCCACGGAGCTGTCCAACCAGATCACCCTCTCCACCATGCACGGCTGCCCCCCGGCGGAGATCGAGCGCATCGCCCGCTTCCTGCTCACGGACATGGGCATGCACACCTGGGTGAAGCTGAACCCCACCCTGCTCGGACCCGAGCGCCTGCGGGGCCTGCTCAACGACACCCTGGGCTTCGACATCACGGTGCCCGATGCGGCCTTCGGCCACGACCCCAAGTGGGAGGACGCCCTCAGCATGGTGAAGAGCCTGGCCCAGGTGGCTGGCCCTCTGCCCAACGAGTTCGGCCTCAAGCTCTCCAACACCCTGGAGGTGCTCAACCACCGGCCCATCTTCCCGGCCAACGAGAAGATGATGTACATGTCCGGCCGGGCCCTGCACCCCCTGACGCTCACCCTGGCCCACCTGGTCACGGAAGAGCTGGGCGGGGCGGTTCCCATCAGCTTCTGTGGCGGCGCCGACGCCCGCAACTTCGCGGACCTCGTGGCGGATGGCCTGGGCCCCGTGACGGTCTGCACGGACCTGCTCAAGCCCGGCGGCTATGCCCGCTTGCAGCAGTACCTCGAGAACCTCGAGCGCGCCATGGACGAGGCCGGGGCCGACAGCCTCGACGCTTTCATCCAGGCCCGCTCCGGCGGCCACGGGGCCCGCTTCAACCTGGCTCGCCACGGCGTCAAGGCCGTGGGTGACGACACCTACTTCCGGCGCGTCCGCCCCCTGGACTTCAAGGGCGACAAGCCCCTGGGCCACTTCGACTGCATCGCCGCGCCCTGCGTGGATGCCTGCCCCACCCACCAGAACATCCCGGACTACCTGTGGCTGGTGGCCCACGGCAAGCCCACCGAGGCCATGGAGGTCATCCTCCGCACCAACCCCCAGCCCGGCACCACGGGCAGCGTCTGCGATCACCCCTGCACTGAGCGCTGCGTGCGCAACTTCTATGATGCGCCTCTCGCCATTCGCGAGATCAAGCGCTTCGCCTTCGAGAACGCCGGACCCCTGCCCGCGGAGCGCCGGGGGGCGCCCGTGGGCGTGAAGGTGGCCATTGTGGGGGCCGGTCCGGCGGGCCTCTCCGCCGCCTACTACCTGGCCAAGGCCGGGTTTGACGTGGAGGTCTTCGAGGCGAAGCAGGAGCTGGGCGGCATGGTGGGCGGGTTGATCCCGGCCTACCGCCTCCCCAAGGCCACCCTGGAGGGCGACCTGGTGCGCCTGCGGGAGTTGGGCGTCGAGATCCGCCTGGGCCAAGTGCTGGGTCGGGACTTCACCCTGGCGGACCTGCGCCGGGATCATGCCCATGTCTTCCTCGCCATCGGGGCCCAGAAGGGCAAGCGCCTGGGCATTCCCGGTGAAGACACGCCGGGGGTCATGGACGCCCTGGACTTCCTCGACAAGGTCCGGGCGGGCACGCCCATGGACCTGGGCCAGCGCATCCTGGTCATCGGTGCCGGCAACTCCGCCATGGACGCCGTGCGCTCCGCCATCCGGCTGGTGCCGGGGGGCGAGGTCACCATCGTCTACCGTCGCACCCGGGCCCAGATGCCCGCCGACCCCGCGGAAGTGCATGACTGCATCGAAGAAGGCATCCTGATCCGCGACCTCCTGGCTCCCGCCTCTGTGGTGGCAGCGGGTGGCAAGGTGTCGGGTCTCGCCTGCACCCAGATGCGCCTCGGCGAGCGGGATGCCTCGGGTCGTCCCCGGCCCGTCCCGGTGGTGGGCAGCGAGGTGGTCGTCCCTGCGGACACCATCATCTCGGCCATCAGCCAGGAGGCCGTCCTGGACTTCCTGGAAGGCCTGGAGGTCAAGCGCAACGGCAGCGGCTACCTGGTGGTCGACCCCAAGACCTGTGAGACCTCGGTGCCCGGCCTCTTCGCCGGTGGCGATGTGGTGCATGGCGCCGCCTCGGTGATCATGGCCATCGCTGACGGTCGGGCCGTGGCTGAGACCATCGGCGCCCGCCACGGTGTGGCGCCCCTGGTCGAGCCTCTGCTCGAGAAGGGCCAGGCGGATGCCGCCCTCATGGAGAAGAAGGCCCGCCTCGTCGGGGCCCAGAAGGTGCCGGTGCTGCCCCTGGCCGATCGTCAGGGCTTTGCCGAGGTGCTCAAGCCCTTCACGGCTGAGGCGGCCGCCAAGGAAGCCAGCCGCTGCCTGGACTGCGATGACCTCTGCAGCCTCTGTGTCACCGTCTGCCCCAACCGGGCCAACCAGGCCTACGGCATCACCCCCCTGCACATGACCCTGCCCCTGTTGGTCCAGCGCCAGGGCCGCCTGGTGGCCGAGGGCGCCCGGGCCTTCACGGTGGATCAGCCTGTGCAGACCCTCAACATTGCCGACTACTGCAACGACTGCGGCAACTGCGACAGCTTCTGCCCCGCCGCCGGGTCCCCCTACAAGGACAAGCCCCGCTTCTGGATCGACCCGGAGGGCTACCGGGACGCCAAGGGGGATGCCTTCCGCCTGGAGCGGCACCCCGGAGGCCTGCACATCGAGGCCCGCCTGGCCGGCCGAGCCCATCGCCTTGAGGTGGATGGCGCCAAGGCCCGCTATCGCAGCGACCAGGTCGCTGTGGAGCTGGCGGCTGGGACCTGGTCCATCGGGGCCTGGGAGGCCGTCACCACCCTGCCGGAGGGCACCGGCATCGACCTGGTCCCCTGCGCCACCCTGGTGGCCCTGCTGGCGGTGGCCGAGGCCCTGCCGGCCCTGGTCACGGGGGGAAGGTAAAAATTTTTCCGCCACTGAAAAAAATTTATTGACCTGTGGGTTTTCTATTTTATTCTTGGGCTGGGATTACTCCGCCAAGTTCATGCAATAGCCCCTAACAGCAAGGCGATTGAATGATGGACGTTCGTCGGCAGGCAGCTGCAACCGGGACGGCCCACGGGTCCGGGAAATTAGGCAGGCCTCTGGGAACAGTTGTGCATTTTCATTTCCCTAGATATTTGCGAAAATTACCAAGTAGCAGATCCCTGCGCACCAGGAATGGCTCATTCCGGCCGGGAGATTTCCCACTTGGTTCTCCCTG
Organism: uncultured Holophagaceae bacterium; assembly: GCA_903890595.1. Lineage (GTDB taxonomy): Bacteria > Acidobacteriota > Holophagae > Holophagales > Holophagaceae > Geothrix. The sequence goes on from CAITBU010000303.1 coordinate 5,575, forward strand.
AAAAACCAATGGTCGATCCTCTGGGCGGGACGCACTCCATCCCCACCCGGACCAGGCACCTTCCTGCTTCACCCCTTTTTTCCCCACCCCCCCCCACACCGAGGCCCAGGCAATCCTGGCCACCTCTACCAAGGAGCACCGCATGAAGAAGCTCACCCTTACCGCCCTGGCCCTGGTTGCCATGGCCGCCGTCCCCGCCACCGCCGCCGACTGGAGCGACACCTCCCTTGGCTACCGCACGGGCAGCAACTTCCAGGAGCCGGCCAACGCCGAGTCCATGACCAAGCAGATCTTCAACCTGACCCACGTGTCGGGCTACAGCCTGGGCAGCAACTTCTTCAGCGTGGACATGCTGACCTCCAGCACCACGGATCCCTCCAACAACGCCGGGACCTCCGCCGCCTTCCCCAAGCAGGGTGCCCACGAAGTCTATGTCGCCTACAAGCACAGCCTGAACCTGAGCAAGGTGCTCGACACCAAGATCGACTTCGGTCCTGTGCGCGGCATGAACTTCACCTTCGGCTTTGACTACGCGGCCAAGAACACCACCTTCGCCCCCGCCGTCTACAAGCTGCTGGCCGGCCCCGAGTTCTCCTTCAAGGTGCCCGGCTTCCTGAACGTGGCCCTGCTTTACTACAAGGAAAAGAACCACAACGCCTTCGGCGGCTTCCGCTCCACCATCGGTGGCACCACTGACGTGACCTTCGATCCCACCTACCAGATCGCCGCTGCCTGGGGCATCCCCATCGCGCTCGGCAAGGTGAACACCTCGTTCAAGGGCTTCGCCACCTACACCGGCGCCAAGGGCAAGGACGGCTCCGCCGTGCAGACCAAGCCCGAGACCCTGGCTCGCTTCTACTGGATGGCCGACATCAGCCCCCTCCTGGGCTGCAAGAAGGGCACCTGGCAGCTCGGCCCCGGCTTCGAGTTCTGGGACAACAAGTTCGGTGATCCCACCTACGCTACCGTTGCTGCTGCCACTGCCTCCGGCACCGGCGGTGGTGTGAACCCCAAGACCAGCTGCGTGATGGCTGCCATCGAAGTTCACTTCTAGTTCGCCTGACCGCCCGCACGGAGGGGAGCCCCCTCCGTGCGGGTTCTTTGCCCCCTTGAGGGATGTTTCATGACCCCCTTTTCGTACCGCTGCACTGACTGCGGACGCACTTTCTCTCGCGATGAAGTGCGCTACCTGTGCCTGGACTGCGGGCCGACCTACCGGCCCGGCATGCCCCTTGTGGGCGTGCTGGAGGCCGTTTTTGACTACCCGAGCATCGCCAAATCCTTTGACCCCGCAAGGCCGGACTGGGATCTCTTCTGCCCCGTGGAGCGCGAATTCCACCCCCCCATCCAGGTGGGCAACACCCCCCTGGGGCGCGTGGACCGCCTGGGTGCAACCCTGGGTCTGAGCAGCCTTTGGGTGAAAAATGATGGGCTGAATCCCAGCGGGAGCCTCAAGGACCGCGCCAGCTACCTGGTGGTGGCTGAGGCCCGCCGCCTGGGCATCGACCTGGTGGTGGCCGCCTCTACGGGCAATGCGGCCTCCGCCCTCGCTGCCGTGTGTGCGTCGACCGATACCAAGGCCCTGATCTTCGTGCCAGAGAAGGCCCCCAAGGCCAAGCTGGTGCAGATGGTGCTGTACGGCGCCCAGGTGGTGCCCATCAAGGGCACCTACGACGACGCCTTCGCCCTTTCTTTGGAGTACACCGCCCAGCGCGGCGGCCTCAACCGCAACACCGCCTACCACCCCCTCACCATCGAGGGCAAGAAGA
>CAITBU010000304.1 GCA_903890595.1 uncultured Holophagaceae bacterium
CCACAGGGAGCTTGCCCTCGGCCTGTAATCGGGCGGCGAGGCCGTTGTCTGCCGGGCCGCCGAAGACCACCAGGTCCCGGCTGGCCAGGTCCACGCCCACGGTGTCGCCGTCGGCACAGAGGGGCAGCAGCACCTCGGTCATGTTCTCCGCCAGCAGGTCCCGGTACTGCAGGGCCAGGGTGCGCTGGGCCTCGACTTCGCGCGCCGTCCCATGCACCAGCAGGGCCCGGTCCCAGTCATCCAGGAGGTTGCCCGGCACCCAGAAGTTCGCCCGAGCCAAGGGCAGGTCGCTGCCCGCGTTGAAGACCACCTTGGTGGGCCGGGCCTCGCTGCGGAAGGTAAAGGTGGCCTTGGCCCCGTCCACCGCCAGGCGCTCCAGGCGAACGCCCTTCTCGGTCTCGACGGAGGCAAACGCCACGAAGGGCCAGGGCTGGCCGGCCTGGGTTACTTCCACAGCGACGCTGTAGGCCTCGCCATCCTTCCGGGCCGTGGCTTTGAAGCGGGGTGCCGGCAGGTCCGCCCGCTGAATCCAGGGGAGCAGGAGCGGCGCCACATCCTTGCCAGCGGAGGCTGACAGGGTCTTGAGGAGGTCAGCTGTGGCAGCGCTGCGGCCGCCGAAGGCCCCCTGCACCGCCTGCATGGCCTTGGCGAAGGCGGCATTGCCCAGCTGCAGCCGCAGCTGATGGAGGGCGAAGACGCCTCGGAGGCGGGGGATCTGGTAGGCCCCGTAGCGGTCGTAGGCCGTGGTGGTGAGGGCCGGTGCGGTGGCTCCCTCCCGGGCCTCCAGCCACAGGTGGCGGGTGGCCAGATCCGCCAGGGTGGCGGCCTGGGCCTCGAAGGCCTTGGCGGGCGTGGCGGGCAGGTTCTTCAGCTGCTGCCAGTAGGCTGCGCTGCCGCTCATGAACCAATTATCGGCGTCCGTGGCAGGCTTCACCGTCCCGGACCACAGCCCCTTGGCGTCGTAGGAGAAGGCCTCCTTCACCCCCGCCACATCAGCCACAGGCGCAGCCTTGGCAGTCTTTTCAGCGCTCCAGGCTGCGCGAGCAGCCTGGAGCCGATCGGACACCCAAATGGGACTAAACGTTGTGTAGCCGTGGGTCAGGTGGGGCGTGGCGCCCGGCAGGTCCGCGATCCAGCGGCCACCCACCAGCTTCTCCCGCTGGGTGGTCTTGCCCTGGTGGGCGATGAACACCAGCTTCTCCGCCATCTCGGCGGTGGTCAGCTTGGCGTCGCAGGCGTGGGGGCGATTGATGGGGCTGGTGGCCATGAGGCGGGTGCCGCTGTCGATGTCGAAGCCGCCCTTGCCGTAGGTCTGGAAGGCCTGCTGGAAGGCGATGTCGCGGTTCCAGGTGTTGAAGGCCAGGTCCACCGGGGCGTTCTCAGCATTGGCACCGTACTCCCCGCGCACCTCCGGATCCCGGTTGTTGTTGTTGGCCCAGATGTAGTCCTTGTGGTTGCCCGGGGTGTCTGCAGGCCGGCCCTTGCTGCCCGTGCGCCACATCTTGGCCTTGTCCGTGCCCAGCAGGTAGCAGGCGCCCTCGTCGGTCTTGGTGTCCGCCATGGTCCAGTCATTGGTGTAGAGGCCGTTGTTCTGCTTGAAGAGGATGTCGGCGGCCTCATCGATGCCGGAGGCGTATTGCGCGGCCCGCCGGATGCGGTTGCTCTGGGGCGTGCCGTCGGCATTGAAGGGCGTCTGCCCCACCGTGGTCTCGCCCATCACCAGGCCGGAAGCATTGAGGTACCAGTCAGTGCCGCTGTGGATGCCCCCGGCGAAGGTCTGCATGACGAAGCGGTGGCCCTTGGCGGGCACCACGTCCAGCATCACGCCCCACTCCGTGCCGGTGTAGCCGTTCCACATGAACATCTGCGTGAACACGAAGCGCCCGCTGCGGGTGGCGCTGCCCGTGGCCACGAAGGACGAGCAGTGGTCGCCCTTGCCGGCCTGGGCCATCTCCTCCTCGCCGGTCATGAAGGTGCGCCCGGACAGGGGGTGGGTCGCTTTGGCCAGACCCTCGGCGAGCTGGCTCATGTCCACGGCGCTGTTGAGGGTGACGATGTCCAGCAGATCGATGTCCCGGCCCTTGAACTTGGCCCCGGCCTTCACGGCGCCCTCGGCGATGCCCTTCATCTCCTCGAGGTACTCCACGTCGTACTTGCGGAAGAACAGGGCATCCGCCATCTGGCGCTGGTCCGCCCAGCCCTTCACGGGATCTGCCGCATTCTTCTGGACGCCCAGCTTGGTGATGTAGCGGACGATCTCCTCGGCCATGAGCTCGCCGTGCTGGCGGCCCCGAGGATAGGGGGCGCCCTCGATGTGCAGGAAGGTCCAGCCGCCCATCTCGTAGCGGAAGCCCTTGCCGGCCCAGCGCACGGTCTCCATGGGGATGAAGGCCGTGATGTCGTCCACCTTCTCCAGGGTGACGGCGCTGAAGGTGGCACTGCCCGTGGCCTTGCCGTTGCGGCCCAGGTGCAGCTGCACGCGATCCGTGGGGCTGGTGGCCAGGAACAGCACGGCCAGGCGCTGTTCACCGCTGCCCGCCAGGCCCTGGGAGGCATTGGTGAAGGGGAAGCTCTCCATGGACAGGCAGGCCCCCAGCGCCGTGGGGTAGCGGGCCAGGGCATCGGCCTTGACGCCCCGGGTGCGCACCGTGGCGCTGAGGCGGTAGAGCTCCCCCACCTTGAGGTGCACCGGCGCCGAGGCCAGCGTGGCTTCCGCACCCTCTGCCGGGGCCTCCAGGCGCAGACCCGAAGCCTTGGCTGCGGTCCCCAGCTTGAGCGACCAGCCCGCCACAGGCAGATCAGCGGCGGCGGCCAGGGTGGCCAGAAGCAGCAGGGCACAGGTGCGGAACAAACGGATCATGGGAGCCTCCACCCAACAGCATGGCAAACCTCCCCCCAAAGCGCCTCGCTTTTTGAGGCAAGGCCAGGCCCTAGGAAAAAACGCTCGCAGAGGGACGCTGAGACAGCAGAGGCTGCGGAGGAAAGGAGACCGAAGGTGGCTCTTCTTGAGCTCTTCTCAGCCACCTCTGCCTTCTCCGCGCTCTCTGCGAGAGTGGTTGCTTTGCTGCTTTTTCGCTGACCCACGCCAAGCCCCCGTAAGCTGGAAGGATGACGCTGCGCAAATGGACCTTCACGGTGGGACCTGACGAGGGGGGCCTGCGCCTGGATCAGCTCATTGCTGAGCGCACGGGGATCTCCCGGCGGGCGGCGCGGGAGGCCCTGAAGCTGGGTGGCGTGCAGGTGGACCGCAAGCGGGTGAAGGTAGCCAGCAAGCAGGTGAAGCCGGGCATCGAGGTGCGGGTGGCCTCGGATCCGGACCTGCCGCCGGTGCCCGACATGCCCATTCCCATCGTCTTCGAGGACGCCTGGGTGCTGGCCGTGGACAAGCCCGCCGGCCTGCCCACCCAGGGCACCTGGGCCTCGGACCGCCACGACCTGCTGGCCCTGCTCAAGACCCAGCGCCCGGACCTGCACCTGTACCTGCAGCACCGCCTGGACCAGGGCACCTCGGGCCTCCTGGTCTTCGCCAAGGATCCCAAGGCCAACCCTGGCCTATCGGCGGCCTTCGCTTCCCGGGAGCTGGAGAAGCTCTATCTGGCGCGCCTCTCAGAGCCCCTGGAGGCCTGCACCGTGAACGCCGCCGTGGGCCGCATCCGAGGCGCGGAGCCCGGCCGCTTCGGCTGCACGGAAGACATTGCCGCTGACACTCAGCTCATCGAGCCCCGCTCCGCCCGCACGGACTTCCGCCCCGCCACCGCCGAGGAGTCCGCCGGCCTGGTCCCTGGACACTGGGTGGTGGCGCGCATCCACACCGGCCGCACCCACCAGATCCGCGTCCACCTCGTGCACCTGGGCCACCCCATCCTGGGCGATGGCCTCTATGGTGGCGCGGCCTCTGACCGCCTCTGGCTCCACGCCTGGCGCCTGGGCCTCAAGCACCCCATCACCGGCGAACCCCTCCAGCTGGAGGCGCCCCCCACCCGGTTCCAGGCATGAGACGGGGCCTGTCCCTGCCCGCGGCCTGGAGCCACCGGCTCCGCAGCCTGGGCCTGGCCCTCCTGGCCTGGATGGGCCTCGCTGGGGCCGATCCCCAGGTTGCACCACCGCCTGCCCCCGCAGCTCGAGCCGAAGCCCCCGCCGCCGGGCCCATCCGCCTCGATCGCTTCGCCAAACCCGGTCCCCTGGCGGGCGTGGTGGCCCGCATCGACCTGCGGGATCCCCGGGTCAGCGTGAAGGTGGTCATGGCGGACGGGTCCGGCACGGAGGGCGGGAAGGACTGCGCCGGCCGCCTGGAGGTGCCCAGCGCCCTGGCCCGCAGGCACGACCTGGCCGTGGCCATCAACGCCAGCTTCTTCCGGGCCAAGGCCAAGACCAGCGACGGCCAGGCGGTGACCTACTTCGTGGGGAACTGCGCCAGCCCCGTGGGGTGGCACTACTCCGAGGGCCGCCTGCAGGCCCGCCCGGCTGAAGCCCGCCTGAGGGCCGCCGCCGTGCTGCACACCTCGGGCCGCATGACCCTGCACGCCAGCCTCGAGCAGCTACCCACGGATGTGCGCTATGCCGTGGGTGGTAACGCCATGGTGCTGGACGCCGGGAAGGTTATCGCCAGAGCCTCGGACACCGTCCGCCATCCCCGTAGTGCCGTGGGCCTCAGCGAGGATGGGAACACCCTCCTGCTGGTGGCCGTGGATGGCCGCGCCGAGGGCCACAGTCAGGGCGCCACCCTGGCGGAGCTGGGTGAATTACTGAAGGGCTTCGGCGCCCGGGACGCCATCAACCTGGACGGCGGGGGCAGCACGGCCCTGGTGGTCAAGGATTCCCTGACCGGTGTGTTCACCGTGGCCAACCGCCCCTCGGGCGTAGCCGCCAATCTCCCCGGCACCCCCGCCGAGCGCCCCGTGGTGGACGTCCTGGGCGTGGTGCTGCGCGAGCTCCCCACCGAGCGCCGCCGCGAGGACAGCCTGCGGCACTGAGCGCCGCAGCATGAAAAGACAACCTGGTTATCGGCCGGCCTCCGCTAAAAAGAGCGCTCCACTAAGGTCACGAAGACGCCCTGCGGGCGCAGGAAGCACACGAATTCACCTTGACCCACCGCGGGCATCCCCAAGGGGGCGGCAGGCCCGGAGGCCCTGTCGGCGTGACGACTTGCCTTCGTGCCCTTTTCGGCAGTTCTTCGTGTCCTTAGTGGAGATCCTTGAAGGCCCAAATTGGCGGAGCAAGGCCGATAACGGGGACGGGAAATCTTTATCCCCGTCCATCCTTTTCATCCCCGTCAAAGGCACTTGAAGCTAGGCTCAGCCCGCTTTTGCCCGCTTCTGCAGCGCCTCTAGGACCTCTGGCTTGTGGTCCAGGAGCAGCTTCATCAAGGCCAGGGGGGGCTCAGGCGTGGCCTTGATCTGGATCTTGCCCGGGATGGAAGACAGGGTCACGGCCACACCCATGCGGCCGGCCAGGTCCAGGATCTCGGATACGCCTACGTTGTCTCTGAACACCGATCCTCCTTCTATCGTCTTCGTTTAGGGCGAGGTCCTTGGGGACGGGCAGGATGCGTTTAGACCAACCTACCCCTCGGAAAAGATAAGTCCATACGCTCGATTGCTTATTGACACGGGGACTGACCAAAATTTTTCTGCTTTCAACCGAATTCCCGGGGACGCTGCGGATCCTCCGTGCCCCGGCTATGCTCGGCTGATGCAACTGCCGATCCTCTTCAACCCGCTGGCGGGGACCTCCTCCAAGGACCCGGATGCGCTGCTGCGGCCGCTGCCGCAGGAGCTGCGGGACCGGCTGGTGCCCACGCCCTTCGGACCGCCCTGGGACTTCGGCCCCGCCATCGCCCAGGCCACGCAGGCTGGCGGACCGCTCCTGGTGTGGGGCGGGGACGGCACGCTCCACCACGCGGCCATTGCGCTCTTGGCCGCAGGCTGCCCCGTGCCCCTGGGGGCCATCCCCGGTGGCAGCGGCAACGGCCTGGTGCGGGGCCTGCGCACGCCCCTGGAGGCCGCCGGTGCCCTGCAGCGCCTGCTGGAGGGCCGGGAGCTGCGCATGGATGTCCCGCGCCTGGACGGGGTGCCCTTCCTCAACCTCTGCGGCACGGGCTTCGAAGGGGCGGTGGCCCAGCGCTTCGAGGACCTGCCGGGCCGGGGCTTCTCCACCTACGCCAAGGCCTGCTGGCAGCTGTGGCAGAGCTGGGAGGACACCACCGTCGAGTGGGCGGCGGAGGTCGCTCCCCTGACCCAGCCACCGAGCCGCATGGCGCGGCTCCGCACCGCCTGGCGGGGCCCGGACACCCCCCTGCCCGACCGCTTCTGGAACCTCTGCCTCGCCAACCTGCCCACCCACGGCAGCGGCCTCTGGATGGCCCCGGGGGCGGATCCCACCGATGGCCTCCTGCACTGGGCCGCCCTCTCCCGCCCGGGCTGGAGCGACCTGCTGGCGGAGGTGCCTTCCCTGTTCCGGGAAGGAGGCACCACGGACCTCCGCCGCCTGGGGTGCATTCGAAGAGCGACCCTCCGCCTGGACCGCCCCCTGGTCTGGCACCTGGATGGCGAGCTGCTGCCCGCCCGGGACCGCGCCGAGCTGAGCGTAGAGCCCCGCGCTTTCCGCATGCAGGTCACGGAGGCGTGTCCCTGGATGTAGCTTGAAGCTCACTCAGAAACGGCCCCGATGGGGCCGTTTCTGAGATAGAAAAAGAGCGCTGGTCAGCGCGGATAGACCGCTGGTCCACTCATGCTGGGTCCGCGGAACTGAGCGCTGACGCTGGGGGAGGCGCCCCAGAGACCCACGACCATCTGCACGCCGCTCAGGTCCAGGGAGGGTTCCCAGTTCCGACGCAGGCTCAGGGTGTAGGGTGTCTTTTCGTCAGACCACCAGGCGGGATCATCCACGATGACATAGACGGCCGTGGCCTCCGACCCCGGGTTCGTGTAGGTCACCATCACCGGGTGCAGGGCGTTGTGGGCGCGCAGCATGCCCGGACCGGGGGTACCCCACTTGTCCACCATCATGACTCGGAACCAGCCCAGCTTTTCGTGCTGGACTTCCACCTGCAGGGTGCCACCGGGGGGCACGGCGACGCCGTAGGCTCGCCACCCGGCGGGCTGCTGGGCGAAGTCGGTGAGCGTCTCCACCCCGTCGCCCAGGGGGGTCACAGGGATGAAGCCGCGGCGGGAGAGCCACTGAATCTCGGCGAAGAGGTCCCGGTGGCCCCAGTAGGCCGCATCCGGCATGATCCGGCAGCGCTTCCAGGCGGGTGGGACCACAACCTTGGTCCCGGAGTGCAGGGCGACGCTGGACAACCGGAGCCCTCCGGTGGGCCGCACCTGGTCGAGGGTCCGCTGAGCTGGGCCTTGGCGAGGTCGCGTCACCCGGCCCTCGACTCCCATGGACCGGGTCGGTGCGGCGGCGGGTGCCGGCGGCGCGTCCCTCTGGGTCTGGGGCTGTGGGCGTGGCACTCTGCCCTCTTGTGGCGAAGCGCCACAGATCGCCCCGGCCAGGGCCAGGACGGCAAGTACCGAAGGACCACGGAATTGCAGGAATCGTCGCGACATCGGATGCCTCCTGGGCGGGACTGGCCGGCTTAAGGATGCCAGAGGCGTGCCAGTGGAAGCCAGGAGAGGGTCCTTGGCGGTATGCTGGCCTTTTCCAGCGTGGGGGCCATCCGGTGTTCGGCAAGATCCAGCACATCCATTTCGTAGGCATCGGCGGCATCGGCATGTCCGGCATCGCGGAGGTCCTAGCCAACCTGGGCTACCGGATCTCTGGTTCAGACCTCAAGGAGACCGCCGTCACCCAGCGCCTCCAGGCCCTGGGCATCGAGGTCCACATCGGCCACCACGGGCGGGCCATCGAGGGTGCCCAGGTGGTGGTCATCAGCTCGGCCGTGAAGGGGGACAACCCAGAGGTCGTCGCCGCCCACGCCGCCAAGGTCCCGGTGATCCCCCGCGGCGAGATGCTCGCGGAGCTGATGCGCATGAAGTACGGCATCGCCATCGCCGGCTCCCACGGCAAGACCACCACCACGGGCATGGTGGCGCAGGTGCTGAGCCAGGGCGGCATCGACCCCACCATCGTCATCGGTGGCAAGCTCGGCACCATCGGCAGCAACGCGAAGCTGGGCAAGGGGCCCTTCCTGGTGGCGGAGGCCGACGAGAGCGACGGCAGCTTCCTCATGCTGAACCCCACCCTCGCTGCCATCACCAACATCGACCGCGAGCACCTGGACCACTACAAGGACCTGGACGAGATCCAGGACGCCTTCGTGACCTTCGCCAACAAGGTGCCCTTCTTCGGCGCCGTGTTCCTCTGCATGGATGATGCGAACGCCGCCGCCGTGCGGCCTCGCCTCAAGCGCCGGGTCCACACCTACGGCACCCACCCCCAGGTGGACATCCGGGCTCGCGACATCCGCCAGGACGGGTTCACCACCCACTTCAAGCTGCGGGCCCACGGCGTGGACCTGGGCGCCTTCAGCCTCGGCGTCCCCGGCCACCACATGGTGCTCAACGCCCTGGCCGCCATCGGCATCGCCCTGGAACTCGAGGTCGATCCCGAGCAGATCCGCGCCAGCCTCGCCAGCTTCACCGGCGCCGACCGCCGCTTCCAGCTGAAGGGTGAGAAGAACGGCATCCTCGTGGTGGACGACTACGGCCACCACCCCACGGAGATCGCCGCCACCCTGGCCGCCGCCCGGGCCGGCTTCCCGGACCGCCGCCTCGTGGCGGCCTTCCAGCCCCACCGCTACACCCGCACCAAGGCCCTGCTGGAGGAGTTCAGCACCGCCTTCTTCGAGGCAGACGTGGTGGCTGTGACCGACATCTACCCGGCGGGCGAGCAGCCCATCCAGGGCATCACTGCTGCAGCCGTGGCCGAGGGCATGCGGGCCCACGGCCAGAAGGAGGTCCACCTGGTGGGCCGCGTGGAGGACCTGCCCAAGGCCCTGCAGGGCTTCACTCAAAGCGGGGACCTCATCATCACCTTCGGCGCGGGCTCCATCACCCAGGCTGGCCCCGCCTTCCTGAGCCTGGCCTGAGCATGGCCCTGCGGCCCCCGCCTGCCCTCATCGCCCTGCTGGCCGCCGCACCTCTGGCCGCCGGCCTACCCGCGGGCCTGTTGCCCGCTGCGGACCACCGGCCTGACGTCCCCGTGCCTGCCCTGGGGGCCCGCTATACGCCCCACCATGAGCTGCTGGCCTATGTCCGGGCCCTGGCCGCCGCCGCGCCGGAGCGGGTGCGGCTCACGACCCTGAATGTCACGGAGGAAGGCCAGGAGCAGCCCTTCCTGGTGATCACCTCCCCCGCCAACCTCCAGCGCCTCGACGCGCTGCAGGCCCTCAATGCCAAGCTGGCCGACCCCCGCAGCTGCACCGAAGACGAAGCCAAGCGCATCACCGAGACCAACCCCGTCTTCGTGTGGCTCGGCTACTCCGTCCACGGCGCCGAGGCCTCTGGCTCCGAGGCGGCCCTGGCCGTGGCCTACCACTTCGCCGCCGCCCGCTCGCCGGAAGTGCTCAAGCAGCTGGACCGGGTGGTGCTGCTGCTGGACCTGACCCAGAACCCCGATGGCCGGTCCCGCCACCTCCAGGCCGTCACCGAGGCCACCACGCCCTTCAATGTCAGCGATCCCCAGGACGCGCAGAACACCGCCCGCTGGCCCGGGGGCCGCTTCAACCACCGCCTCTTCGACCTCAACCGGGACTGGACCTGGCAGA
>CAITBU010000305.1 GCA_903890595.1 uncultured Holophagaceae bacterium
CGCTTGCTCATGACGGTGTAGGTGAGGTTGAGGCGGGCGAACTCGATCTGGCGCGGCAGGGGCCGCTGGAAGAACTTCCCCTCCGTGTCCTGGTCCAGGAACCAGTCGTAGAGGGGGCGGTGGTCCTCGAACTCCAGGGTGCAGATGGAGTGGGTGATGGTCTCCAGGGCGTCGGACACCCCGTGGGCGTAGTCGTACATGGGGTAGATGCACCAGGCATCGCCCGTGCGGTGGTGGTGGGCCCGGCGGATGCGGTACATGAGCGGGTCCCGCAGGTTCATGTTGCCGCTGTGCATGTCGATCTTGGCGCGCAGTACCCGGGCGCCGTCGGCGAACTCGCCGGCCCGCATGCGCCGGAAGAGGTCCAGGCTCTCCTCGGGCGCGCGGTCCCGGAAGGGGCTGGGACGGCCCGGCACGTGGAAGTTGCCCCGGTACTCGCGGATCTCGGCCTCGGAGAGGTCGCAGACATAGGCCTTGCCCTGGCCGATGAGGTACTCCGCATAGTCGTACAGGAAGGGGAAGTAGTCCGAGGCGTAGAACTCGCCCTTCCAGTCGAAGCCCAGCCACTGCACGTCCTCGCGGATGGAGTCCACGTACTCCACGTCTTCCTTCACCGGATTGGTGTCGTCGAAGCGCAGGTTGGTGGTGCCGCCCCAGGCCTTCGCCAGGCCGAAGTTCAGGCAGATGCTCTTGGCGTGGCCAATGTGCAGGTAGCCGTTGGGCTCCGGCGGGAACCGCGTGAGCACCCGCCCCCCATGCTTGCCGGAGAGACGATCCGCCTCCACGATCTCCTCGATGAAGTGGAGGCTGCGGGGTTCAGTGGGTTCATGCGACATGATCAGATCCGTTCGACAATAGCCATCTTGCCATCCCTATCCCCTTCATCCCCTTCATCCCTGTTCACTTTCGCTTTTTTCGAAGCGGTGATCGAAGCGCCGGAATTCCAGCTTGGGGTTCCCGAAGTTGATGAGCAGCGCCACGGGTTTCCCTGTGGCCTTGAGGTAGTTCAATACCTGGGCGTGGTGCTCAGACAAAAGGACTTTCACAGCTTTCAGCTCAACCACGACCGTATCATTCACGACCAGATCTGCGATGAAATGACCGACCAATTCCCCCTTGAAGTGAACCTTGATCGGGACCTGTCGAGCGACCTCGAGCCCTCTGGACTTCAGGGCGAGGAACATGGCGCCCTCATAGATTCAACAAACCCCACACCCAGCTCACCCGAAACTTCAAAGGCGGCGGCAAGGATCTGGGCGGTCAGGGGTTCAAAAGGTAAGGGCATGAAAGCACAGGGATGAAGGGGATGAAGGGGAGAAAAACTGAAGGCCTTTTGCAGAAAGTAATTTCCTATGTATGGACCCCGCCTACCCCAGCCCAGCCGCGACCTGGGTGGCGCGCTCGATGCCGCGGGCGACGACGGAGCGGATGCGGCCGTCTTCCAGGACCATCAGGCCGGCGATGGTGCAGCCGGCGGGAGTGGTGACCTCGTCCTTGAGGGCCGCGGGGTGGCGGCCGGTTTCGAGGACCATGGACGCAGCGCCCAGGGTCATCTGGGCGGCCAGCTCCACGGCCACGGCCCGGGGCAGACCACACTGAACGCCACCTTCGGCCAGGGACTCCAGGATGACGAACATGAAGGCAGGGCCGCTGGCACTGAGGCCGGTGACCGCATCCATGTGCTTCTCATCCAGGTCCATGACCCGGCCCAGGGGCTCAAAGAGGGCCCTGGCCAGCGCCAGCTGGGCCTCGGTGACACCCTTGCCGGGAGCCAGCACGGTCATGCCCCGCCGGATGGAGCAGGGCGTGTTGGGCATGGCCCGAATCAGGGGCGTGGCGGCGGGCGTGTGCTCCGCCAGGAAGGTGAGGGTCGTGCCGGCGGCGATGGAGACCACCAGGGGGTGATGATCCAGAGCCCCGGCGGCCGTCAGGCCCGCCAGCAGGTCCTTGAGCTCCCTCGGCTTCACGCAGAGCAGGAGCACCTCGGCGCCCTTGGCCGCAGCCTCCACGTCACTGGAGAGCCGGATGCCGAGTGCTTCGGCCCGGGCCTTCCCGGCGGCGGGATGGAGGTCGGCGGCCTGGATGTGGTCTGCCGGATAGCCCGAGGCCTCCACCAGCCCGGCGCTGATGGCCTGGCCCATGGTTCCGAATCCGAGGATGGCGAGCTGGGGGTGGCTCATGGGTGCTCCCTGGAACAAAAAACCCCGCAGGGGGCGGGGACGGAGGGCGAAACCTGAATCAGGTCAGCGCACCCATCGTCCCGCGGCACCAGGGGTGCCGGGCTGCGGAGGAAGGCCGGGGTGGAAGGACATGGCTCCAGCATACCAAGAGCGGCCCCCTGCCGACAGGCCCCGGGGCCGGGCAACCCTTGTGCCTACTGTTCCGGCCCCTGGTCCAGGGTCCACCAGGCGCAGTCCTCCAGGTCCGAGATGACGAAGCCCTGGCGCATCTCCGAGATCCGCTGGAAGCGGGTCCCTTCGGCATCGTGGTAGCCCGTGGTGACCTCGCCGGGGCCGGACCGCACCCCAAAGAAGAACTCGCCCCGCCCCAGGCCCAGGCGGAGCACCGTCTCCTGGAGGGCCTCCCGGTGGTCCAGCCCGGCGGGGATGCCCTGGATGACCTGGACGGTCTCCCCGGCGATGAGGGTGGGCGCATAGGTTGCGGTGCCCTGGTCCTGAAGGATCGCCAGGGTGAGGTGGGTGAACTCCTGGAGGTCCATCACAGCCACCGTTCCAAGCGGGCGGCGAGTTCCTCTTGGCCCACCAGCAGGAGGGTGTCGTAGATGCCGGGGCTCACGGGCTTCCCGCAGAGGGCCACCCGCAGGGCCTGGGCCAGGTCCTTGGTCTTGAGGCCGTGGCGGGCCAGGAGGTCGGTGAAGGCGGCCTCTAAACCCTTGTGGGTAAAGTCGGTCAGGGCCCGCACCTCCCGCAGGGCCGGGAGCACCGCCGGGGTGATGAACTTCTCGGCGCCTTCGAAGGCCTCGGGGCGCACGAAGGCGAAGGTCAGGGCCTCGGCCATGTCCTTCAGGGACTTCCCCTTCTGGGTGCACTGGATGGCCCGGGCTCGCCAGGCCTCGGGCTTCTCGGCCCAGGCAGCGGGCAGGAAGGGGCGCAGGTGCGGCTCCAGCTCCTGCCAGGGGGAGCGCTGGATGAGCTTCTGGTTGATCCACTGGAGCTTGTCCATGTCGAAGCGGGCGGCGCTCTTTTGGCAGTCGTCCAGGTCGAAGAGCTGGATCATCTGGGCGTCCGTGAGCAGCTCCTCCTCGGCGCTCTCCACGGCCTTGCCGTCGATCTTGGGGGTCCAGGAGAGCCGGGCCAGGGCCAGGCGCACGGCGGAGGGCAGCAGGCCCATGGCCTGGTACTCCGTGATGCTGGTGGCGCCGTGGCGCTTGCTCAGCTTGGCCCCGTCTGCCCCCAGGATCATGGGCACGTGGGCAAAGGCCGGCA
>CAITBU010000306.1 GCA_903890595.1 uncultured Holophagaceae bacterium
CCGAAGCGCTTGCCCAGGAAGTCGTAGGCGGTCTCCAGGTCGCCCCGGTAGTAGGCCGGGATGAAGAGGACGCTGACGATGAGGCGGCCGATGAAGTAGCCCACCACCAGCTGCAGGAAGAACAGGTTCCCCTTGAAGGCCAGGCCCGGAATGCTGATGAAGGTCAGGGTGCTGGTCTCGCTGGCCACGATGGAGAAGCCCACGGACCACCAGGACATCTCCTTCCCGCCGAGGAAGTAGTCCCGGGGGGAGCTCTGGCGCCCGGAGATGAGGATCCCCGCCACCGTCACCCCCACCAGGTAGACGATGACGATCACGTAGTCCAGCAGTGCGAAGCCCACGGGCAAGATCCTTGAAGCGGTTGACCTTCAGGGTGGCACAAGGGGCAGGTTCAAGCGGACTTCCGGAGAAGAACAACCGCCAACCGCAGAGAAGACAGAGAACGCAGAGGCTCAATTTTGCTGGTCAAAACAAAAATGAAACCGCAGATGACGCAGATGGCGCAGATGGGAACTGACCCACCCACTGCCCTGGCCAACACCCAATCTCCATATCCCCGTCCATCCCATTTATCCCCGTCAAAAAAAGCATTTGAAACAGGGAGGAAGGGGAGGAAGGGGAGAACAGCCAAAGACCTCTGGCCCTTGCCGAACCCCAACGTTCATCTGCGCAAATCTGCGCCATCTGCGGTTCCGCTCTTGTTCCTGAGTGAATGAATCAGCCTGCGGCTTGTTGCACGCGGCGCACCCAGTCGGCCCAGCCGGCGGGGTCGAAGGGGGCGGGATTGGGCGGGGGCAGGGTGCGGCGGTAGTGCTGGCCGGCGGCCACGGCCCGCTGCAGGAGGTCGTCGGGGAGGGCCTGGAGGGCCGCCACGGTGCTGTCCAGGGCCGCCTGGGACTGGCACACCAGCAGGGCCAGGTGCCCGGCTTCCAGGGCCAGACGAATGCGCTCAGGCCAGGGCCAGTCGGTGCAGCCACCCATCTCCAGGTCATCCGTGACCCAAGCGCCCGGGATGCCCCAGGGGTTGTCCGCCACATGGCCCGGGAAGAGGCTGGCGGGCAGGTCCCCGCTCCAGGGCGTGCGCACGTGGGCCACCATCATGAGGCGGTCCGGGCGGGCCAGGTTTCGGAAGGGGGCCAGGGCCCGCAGCACGGTGGCGGGGTCGGTCAGCTCTGGCAGGGCATGGTGGCTGTCCACCTTGGTGCCACCAAGGCCTGGGAAGTGCTTGAGGCAGCCCTGCACGCCCTCGGCCTCCAGACCCCGCAGGAAGGCGGCGGCGGCCACTGCGGCCTCCTCGGGATCCCCCGAGGCCCGGCGGTCCCCCAGGCCTGTGCCCGGGATGCCGTCGTAGAGGTCCACCAGCGGCGCAAAGTTGATGTTGATGCCGAGCCGGCGGAGGCCTTCGCCCCAGAGGTGCCCCCAGGCCTCGGCCCCAGCGGCGCCTGAGGTGGTCCAGATGCGCCGGAACGAGGGCGTCTCGCCCACCCAGCCCTTCAAGCGCGAGACCGGGCCGCCCTCCTGGTCGATGGCCACGGCCAGGGGCGTGGCTTGGCCCCAGCGCTGGTGCAGGGCCTTGATCAGCGCATGGCAGCGGGCCGGGCCGGTCACGGGCTCCGAGTCCAGGTTCCGGGCGAAGAGGACGACGCCACCCGGCACGATGGTGGTGGGCACCTCGGCGGCGTCCTGGGCCAGGAACCCCATCCAGATCGGGGCAGTGAAGTCGGGGATCATGGGGCCTCCTGCAGGCCCCGGGTGAGGCGCATGGACGAACAAGGTCAGCACTCGAAGCCTAGTTGGATCCAGCCTCGGCCTCAAGGGAGGGCCGCCCATTCCTCCTCGCCAAGGCCCCGAAAGGCCAGTAACTTGGTTTCGATGAGCCCCAGCCCACGCCACTCCCCGCCGGTGCCGCGTGCAGGAGACCGGCTTTGACCCGCATGCGGGAGGAAGCCCTGGAGGCGCCCGCTGTTGTGGCCCGTCTGCTGGACCAGGATGCGGATCGCTACGCAGCCCTGGGGGCCGCCCTGAGGGCCAAACCCCCGGTGGGCATCCTCACCCTGGCACGGGGCAGCTCGGACCACGCGGCCCAGCACACGGCCTACCTCATCATGGCCCGGCTGGGTCGCCTGGTGACCTCCCTGCCCATGTCCCTGGTGACCCTCTACCACGCCAACCTGGCCCAGCCCGGCCTGCTGGTGCTGGCCTTCTCCCAGTCCGGACAGAGCCCGGACCTGGTGGAGCCCGTGCGCTACTTCACCGAGAACGGCGCCACCACCGTGGCCCTGGTGAATGCCGTGCCCTCGCCCCTGGCCACGGAGGCCACCTGGGTGCTGCCGGTGCACGCGGGCCCGGAACGCAGCGTCGCTGCCACCAAGTCCTACCTCGGTCAGCTGGTGGCGGGGGCCCGGCTGGTCTCGGCCTGGGGGGATGACCCCGCCTTCACCGCAGCCTTGGCCCAGCTTCCAGGCGCCCTCGCTGCCGCCGCCGAAGCCGACTGGTCCAAAGGCGTGGCCGCCCTCACCGGGGTGGATCGGCTCTATGTGCTGGGCCGTGGCACCGGCCTGGCCATCGCCAGCGAGGCCGCCCTCAAGCTGAAGGAGACCTGCGGCATCCAGGCCGAGGCCTTCTCGGGCGCCGAGGTGCGGCATGGGCCCATGGCCATCGTGGAGGCGGGCTTCCCGGTCATCGTCTTCGCGCCCCGGGGACCCGCCCAGGCCGGTCTGCTGGCCATGGCCCAGGACCTGCGGGCCCAGGGGGCGCACGTGCTGCTGGCTGCGCCGCCGGAGGTGCCGGGCGTGGACCTGCCCCTGGTTCCAGCCCCACATCCGGAGCTGGACACGGTGACAGCC
>CAITBU010000307.1 GCA_903890595.1 uncultured Holophagaceae bacterium
CACCGGCAAGACCCTGATGGCCATTGCCGCAGGGCTCCAACAGGTGGTCGACGACGAGGCCTACGACAAGATCCTCGTGAGCCGCCCCGTCATGCCCATGGGCCGGGACCTGGGCTACCTGCCGGGGGACATCAGCGAGAAGCTGCGCCCCTACATGCAGCCCATCTACGACAACCTCGAGTTCATCGTCGCCGCCAACACCGAAGCCCGGCGCCGCAGCACCATGACCGGCGGCCAGCTGGAGGAAGCCGGCTACCTCAGCGTGGAGCCCCTCACCTACATCCGGGGCCGCAGCATCCCCAAGCAGTACCTGGTGGTGGACGAGGCCCAGAACCTGACGCCCCACGAGGTGAAGACCATCCTCACCCGCGCTGGTGAGGGCACCAAGGTGATCTTCACCGGGGACCCGCACCAGATCGACAACCCCTACGTGGATGCCAGCACCAACGGGCTCAGCTACCTCGCCGAGCACTTCAAGCAGCTGGACATCTCCGGCCACATGACCCTCACCAAGGGCGAGCGCAGCCGACTGGCGGAGCTGGCGAGCAACCTCCTCTAGGAGCTCCCCATGGCGGATGGATCCTGGGACAACGGTGGCGTGGGGGTTCCCACCAAGACCGGCCTGCCCACCTGGGGCAAGGTCCTCCTAGGCTGCGGCATCACGGCCCTGGTGGTGATGGTCACCTGCGCCGGGGGCCTGGCCTATGTGGCCAACCGCGTGAGCAAAGACCCCAAGGCCTTCGAGAGCAAGGTCAAGGGCTGGGTGCTGGAGCAGGCCCGCCCCGAGTGGGAGGACTTCCGTGCCGTGGTGGCCCAGCTGCACACGGAGGCCGGCTGCCAGGCCCTCTACGCGGCCCAACCCGCCCTGGGCCAGACCTGGCCCACGGAGCAGGCCTTCCTGCAGGCCGCAGCCCGCTGGCGCAAGGACCTGGCCCCGGCACCGGACCTCAGTCCTGACCTCCTGGAGGGGGACGGCCTCCAGCTGAACAAGGGGATGGGTGGCAAGGTCACCCTGGGCTGGCGTCCCCAGAAGGGCCGGTCAGTGACCGTGACCTTCGGCCCCCGCCTCAACCCCAAGGACCCGGCACCCCGGCAGATCCTGGCCCTCGAAGTGCGGTCCCCCCGGGGCCAGAACACCGATCAGGATTGAGCCGGAAGCTGTTTTAAGCCAAGATTCAGCTTATGACTGTTGCTGCTTTGTCCGCTCCTGACGCCCTGGCCCTCCTGACCAAGGGCACCGTGACCTGCCACAAGGTGGAGCAGCTCGCGGCCAAGCTCAAGGAAGGGCGGCCCCTGCGCATCAAGGCCGGCTTCGATCCCACCGCCCCCGACCTCCACCTGGGCCACGGCGTGCTCATCCGCAAGATGGCCCAGTTCCAGAAGCTTGGGCACGAGGTGACCTTCCTCATCGGCGACTTCACCGGGCTCATCGGCGACCCCACGGGCAAGAAGGCCACCCGGCCCGCCCTGTCCCGCGAGGAGGTCCTGGCCAACGCCGAGACCTACAAGACCCAGGTCTTCCGCATCCTGGATCCCGAAAAGACCAGCATCCGCTTCAACAGCGAGTGGTTCAGCGACTTCCGAGGCGAGCAGTGGATCCGCCTGGCCTCCCGCTTCACCCTGGCCCAGATGCTTGAGCGCAACGACTTCCAGAAGCGCATGAGCGCCCAGGAGCCCATCTCGATCCACGAGCTCATGTACCCC
>CAITBU010000308.1 GCA_903890595.1 uncultured Holophagaceae bacterium
GGCAATGCGCTTCTCGGTCTCGAGGAATTCCGGGGTGATCTCTTCCTTGGTGACGAAGCGGGGCGCGGGGTCGGCGGCCGCGATGTGCATCGCGATCTCCTTGACCATGCGCTGGAAGCCCTCGGTGCGGGCCACGAAGTCGGTCTCCGAGTTCACCTCGACCAGTACGCCGACGCGGCCACCGGGGTGGATGTAGGCCTCGACGATGCCTTCCGCAGCGATGCGGTCAGCCTTCTTGGCGGAGGCCGCCAGGCCCTTCTTCCGGAGCCACTCGTTGGCCTGCTCCATGTCCCCGTTGTTCTCTTCCAGGGCCTTCTTGCAGTCCATCATGCCGAGGCCGGTCTTGTCCCTCAGCGCCTTAACGTCCAGTGCGGTGTAAGCCATGTCGTCTCCTAGCCTTCCACTTCCATTTTTTCGGCCATCATCTGCTTCATGTCGTCGGTCTCGCCCTTGTCCTGGAAGGACTGGCGGCCTTCGAGGATGGAGTCAGCCACACGCTCGCTGAAGAGCAGGATGGAGCGGATCGCGTCATCGTTGGCGGGGATCACGTAGTCCACCATGTCGGGGTCGCAGTTGGTGTCCACGATGCCCACGACCTTGATGCCCAGCTTCTTGGCCTCGGTGACGGCGATGTCCTCGCGGTGCGGATCGATGACGAAGATGACGTCAGGCAGCGAGCGCATGTCGCGGATGCCGAGGAAGGAGGCCTCCAGCTTCAGGCGGGTGCGGTTCAGGGTGAGCAGCTCCTTCTTGGAGAGCAGGGCCGTGCGGGCGGGATCCGCCAGCGTGGCTTCGACCTCGCGGAACTTCTCCAGGCTCTTCTTGATGGTGGAGAAGTTGGTCAGCATGCCGCCGAGCCAGCGGTTGTTCACGTAGTAGGCGCCGCAGCGGCCGGCCTGCTCGGCGATGAGCTCCTGGGCCTGGGGCTTGGTGGCCACGAAGAGGAAGTTCTTCCCCTCGCCGGCGCACTTGGTCAGGTAGTTGGCGGCCGTGTTCCAGAGACGCAGGGTCTTCTGGAGGTCGATGATGTAGATGCTGTTGCGCGCCCCGAAGATGTACTGCTTCATCTTGGGATTCCAACGCTTGGTCTGGTGTCCGAAGTGGGCACCGGCCTCGAGAAGTTCCTTCATCTGGATGGCAGCCATGCTGGCCTCCCTGTTCAAGCGGCGAAGGCGCCGCGGGTGGGATGAAAGGCGAAAGGTTGAATCCCCTCGCCCGAATCGCCCGACGCCGAGAAACCAGCGCGGACCGGAAAAACAGAAGGGGGACCCGAAGATCCCCCTTCCAGAGAATTGACTAGCGCTTGCTGAACTGGAAGCGGCGACGGGCGCCCTTGCGACCGGGCTTCTTGCGTTCCTTCATGCGGGGATCGCGGGTCAGAAGACCGGCGCCGCGCAGCAGGGACTTGAGCTGATCGTTGTAGCCCAGCAGCGCACGGCTGATGCCCATGCGGATGGCCGAGGCCTGACCGGCAGGACCGCCGCCCGCCACGGTGATGATCATGTCGAACTTGCCGTCGAGCTCGGCCAGCACCAGGGGCTGGTGGACCATCATGCGCAGCACGGCATTGGGGAAGTAGTGCTCAAGGGTGCGACCGTTGACCGTGATCTTGCCGGTGCCGGGGCGAAGGAAAGCGCGGGCTGCCGCGCTCTTGCGCCGACCGGTTCCGTAGTTCTGGGTGATAGCCATGGACGCCTCGCTTCTACTTCTGGATGGTCAGGATCTGGGGCTGCTGGGCGGCGTGCTCGTGGACCGAGCCCGCGTAGACCTTCAGCTTGCGGTACATCGCCCGGCCCAGGGGGCCCTTGGGGAGCATGCCCTTGACGGCACTCTCGATGATCCGCTCGGGGAAGGTGGCCCTCATCACTTCGGCGCGGACCTCCTTCATGGAGCCGGGCTGGGTGGTGGTGCGGCGGTACATCTTCTGCACGCCCTTCTTCCCGGTGAGGACGGCCTTCTCGGCATTGATGACGATCACGTGGTCGCCGGTGTCGAGGAAGGGGGTCCAGGTCGGCTTGTTCTTGCCGGACAGGACATCCGCGACCGTGGTGCTCAGGCGGCCCACGGTGACACCCGCGGCGTCGACCACGAACCACTGGCGCTTGAGTTCATTGGCTTTAGGGAAGTACGTGCTCATGGCCTGCTCCGGAATCATCATCGGGCTGCGAAGACACCACCCCAGAGGTGGCGAGTCCACAGAAGGAAAAGCTTATCGCTGGAGGCCCAGGGGGTCAAGTCGTGATTTCCCGGGGCGGGGCTCAGCCTGCGGGTGCAGCCAGCTGGGCCAGCTCCTTGGCCATGCGGGAGGCCGCCA
>CAITBU010000309.1 GCA_903890595.1 uncultured Holophagaceae bacterium
TGACTGGGACGGCTGCCGGCGCTCTGGATGTGCAGGCCGGGGAAGAGCTGCCGGGCCAGGCCCTCGCCCATCTGGGAGCGGGCGCTGTTGGCAACACAGAGGAACAGGATGGAGCGGGTCAAGGGACGCCTCTTCTTTCGGGAAGTCATCACGCAGGCACACTCCCCATGGAGAACGGCCTCGGGATCGGTATCAAGGGGAAGGCCTTCCTGGTCCCAGGCCAGCATGCCGCCATTCAAGCAGGCCACATCACTGAAGCCCAGGTCCAGGAGGAGGTGCGCAGCATCTTTGGTGAAGACGCCGGAGGTGTCGGCGAGGATCAGGGGCCGGAGGGTGGGCAGCTCGGAAACAAGGTCTGGCAGCTCGCGGTGGGGGATGTGGATGGCCTCTGGGACCCGAAAGGCCTTCATCTCAACGAGGTCATCGGTGCGCAGGTCCACCAGGACCGCCCCCTCCTGCAGGGACGCCAGGGCTTCCTTTGGGCCGAGGAAGCGCAGCCCCTGGATGACCATGCCCTTGCCGTCGAAGGCGCCCATGGGTCACCTCTTGTCGGGATTGACCGCCGGACAACAGGTCGCCCCCGCCACCTGCTCAGGGCTGCCTGAAAACCACCTGGCCTTCAGCCAGAAGGCGACGGTCACGAGGCTGATGAGCACCGGTACTTCAACCAGGGGCCCGATGACCGCCGCAAAGGCTGCCCCGTGGGCAATGCCGAAGGTGGCCACCGCCACAGCGATGGCCAGCTCAAAGTTGTTGGAGGCGGCGGTGAAGCTCAGGGTGGCGCTCTGTGGGTAGTCCGCCCCGGCCAGCTTCGACAGCCAGAAGCTCACCAGGAACATCACCACGAAGTAGATGAGCAGAGGCAGCGCAATGCGCAGCACATCAAAGGGCAGCTTCACGATGGTGTCGCCCTTGAGGCTGAACATCACCACGATGGTGAAGAGCAGCGCGATGAGCGTGAGAGGGCTGATCCGCGGCACGAAGACCCGGTGGTACCAGTCCAGGCCCTTGAGCCTGCCCAGCACGAAGCGGGTGAGAAAACCGGCGATGAAGGGCACGCCCAGGTAGATGAAGACGCTCTGGGCGATCTGACCGATGGTGATGTTCACCACCACACCCTGGAGGCCCAGCTTGGCGGGCAGGATGGTGGCGAAGAACCAGGCGTACACGCTGAAAAAGAGCACCTGGAAGATGGAGTTGAAGGCCACCAGACCGGCGCAGTACTCCGTGTCGCCCTTGGCCAGGTCGTTCCAGACGATGACCATGGCGATGCACCGGGCCAGGCCGATGAGGATGAGGCCCAGCATGTACTCGGGCCGGTCCCGCAGGAACAGCACGGCCAGTCCAAACATGAGCAGGGGCCCGATGACCCAGTTCTGCAGCAGGGACAGACCCAGCACCTTCTTGTTGCGGAAGACCAGGTGCAATTCCTCGTACTTCACCTTGGCCAGAGGCGGATACATCATGACGATGAGGCCCACAGCCAGAGGCACGCTGGTGGTGCCCACATTGAAGGCGTTGATGGCGCCGTTGAAGGCGGGCACACCGTAGCCCAGGAGCACGCCCAGGCCCATGGCCAGGAAGATCCACAGGGTCAGGTAGCGGTCCAGGAAGGAGAGGCGCTTTGAA
>CAITBU010000310.1 GCA_903890595.1 uncultured Holophagaceae bacterium
CGCCTCCTGGGCGCCCGCGTCCAGTGGCTCGAGCGCGCCGACAACCCCCGCCACGCCGTCCTCCTCGACATCCAGCTCGCCGACCAGACCAGCGCCACGGCCTAAACCCTTTGTCCTAAAAAGCTAAGGGCTTTTGACGGGGATCAAAGGGATGAATGGGGATCAGGATCAGGACAGGCGTGCCTAGACCCAGCATGGGCTCCATCCAGGGGTGTCCCGGCCAAGATTCACCGGCAGGGGGTTGCGGCACTGTAGGTTTAAACCTACACTTACTCCATGAATGAGATTCGCAGGACCCCCGAGTTTGACCCAACTTTAGGCGGCGCAAGCCCCTTCCTTTAGGTGGGGGATAGCCGTTGTCCTTTGCGCAATGGACAAAATGAGTCCAATCCATGCGCCGATAATGAATCTGAAGGGATCTGATGCCCCGAGCCAAAACCCCAAGTTTCGTCTGCGAGTTCGAGGTCTCCGCGACCTCGAAGGACCTCCGCGTTCTGCGCTCGCGGAAGGAGGCGGGACGGCAGATCTACCACGCCATAGAGGGCGAGGGCCTGCGCCGCCTGGCGCGGATGCGCCACGATCCCGGTTTTGAGCATGCCAAGGCCATGCCCAAGGGCCCAGAGAAGAAGGCTGCCTTCGAGGCCCTGCGCAAACACCACGGCTTCACCGAGGCGAGCCTG
This sequence comes from uncultured Holophagaceae bacterium, assembly GCA_903890595.1. Taxonomy (GTDB): domain Bacteria; phylum Acidobacteriota; class Holophagae; order Holophagales; family Holophagaceae; genus Geothrix. The sequence continues at coordinate 681 of CAITBU010000310.1, forward strand.
CACCAGCACCCGTCCCTGGCGAAGGACTGCTGGCTCCGGGGGCATCTGGATGTTCACACCCAGCAGAAGGTGGCGACACGGGCTTTTCGGGCTGTGGAGCGCTGGTCCTTCGGTGGGTCGGGTAAGCCCCGGTTCAAACGCTACGGCGAGTTGGAGTCCCTGGAGGGGAAGTCCAACGCCGCCGGCATCCGGTTCCGGGAGGGGCACATCCTCTGGGCCGGGGCCCACGGGAGCCTGAACCTGCCCCTGATCGTAAAGCCCGGGAACGAGGTCCAGGCCCACGCACTCCAGGTGGCCGGGACCACCTTCACCCGGACCACCAAGGACGGCAAGGCTGTCACGGAGACCGGGGTGAAATACTGCCGTCTCCTCTCCCGGACCATTCGGGGCAGGGAGCGGGCCTTCGTCCAGCTCGTGCTGCGGGGCATGCCCCTCCAGAAGGCTCGTCACTACGTCCGCGACGGACTGGTCGGCCTGGATCTGGGCCCGTCCCAGGTGGCAGTGGTCGGGGAAGGGTTCGTCAAAACCATACCGTTCTGCCCCGACCTGGACCGAGTGGAGGCTACCCGGCGGCGCTACCTGCGGAAGCTGGACCGCCAGCGGCGGGCCAACAACCCGGACAACTACCGCCCCAATGGGACGGTAAAGCCAAGGAGCCAGCGGAAGCCCTGGCAGGCGTCAGCCAGCCAGAAGGCCACTCAGGGAGTCCTGGCTGAGTTGCTGCGCGGCATGGCGGCGCATCGGAAGTCCCTCCAGGGGAAGCTGGTCAACGACCTCCTGGCCCTGGCCGGGAACCAGGTCATCACCGAACAGGTGAACGTCCGGTCCTGGGCCAAGCTCTATGGTCGGTCTGTGGGGCACAAGGCCCCGGGCCTGTTCCAGTCTGCCTACGGCCGGAAGGCCGAAGCCTCAGGCGGGAGCATGGAGATGGTCTCTACCTACAAGACCTACCTCTCCTCCCGCTGCCTGTGTGGCAAGCGGAAGAAGAAGCTGCGCGATGAGCGCAAGCACACCTGCGGCTGCGAGTTCATCCCCGAGGGGATGCATGCAGACCGCGATGAATTCTCGGCCTTCCTGGCATTCCATTGCCAGGGGGGAACGCTGGACGAAGGATCTGCCAGGCAATCCTGGCTTTCCTGGGGGGCCGACTGCCTCCTTCGGTTGTCATCCGGCAACACTGAAACTGCGAACGGGGCGGCTTTGCCGACCCTGCGGGTCCGAGAGCCCCGCCGGAGCAGTTCGACCGACCACGAGGCTGGACAACGGCGTGAGGCTGTCCCGGTGCTACGCACCGACACGGACGGAGAGCGCCGGGATCGTAAGGTCCCAAAGCATCGCAAACCCGATCTGAAGAAGGAGGTGCCCCATGTCGCTTAAACGCTCTGGGAATCCCCTTCCTTTAGGTGGGGGAGCAGTCAACGGTGGCTTAGCGGGTTGAAGGACAAAGCCGGCCAGCATAGGATTCAAGCCCGAATCCTCCGGTTGGGCCTTGGACTTCTGGGGGATGTTAAGCCCGTCCGGGAGGGGGTTTCTGAGCTGCGGATCGACAGTGGCCCAGGCTACCGGGTGTATTTCACCAAGCAAGGTAAGACCATCATTTTCCTCCTGGCTGGAGGGGACAAAAGCACCCAAGAGAAGGACATTCGAGCCGCTATTCAATTGGCCAAGAACCTGTAGAGGACAAATCCCATGAAAGCCACCAAGCCCCGCACCAGTCGACCCGCAGTAGCCCCCCGTCCCACCAAGGCGACCAAAACCATCACTGCGCCCTATGACACCGCCGATTACCTCAAGACTGAGGGGGACATGGTTGGACTCCTCGAGGCCGCGCTTGAAGATGGGCACCCCCAGGTCATCGCTGCCGCCGTTGGGGCTATCGCACGAGCCCACGGGATGACTAGGCTGGCCAAGGAGACAGGCCTAAACCGGGAGGGACTCTATAAAACCCTCTCCGGGGAAGGCAACCCCGAGCTAGAGACCTTCATCAAGGTAATCAAGGCCTTAGGGCTTCAGCTTCACGCCACTCCAATCGCCAGCTGAGATCAAACATTTGATGCGGGGCCCGCCACGCTGGCCTCCTAGACATCCAGCTCGCCGACCAGGCCCGCGCCACGGCCTGACGGGAAAGGGTAAGCCCGGGCAGTCCTGAACATACAAATTGCGGATTGGATTGCCAATTTTCATGAATTTGCTGGGGAATTCCACACCCCTTGCGAGTAAGAGGGAATGCCCCCAAAACATCACCCCAAACAGGTCGGGCAGCGCAGGCCGTCCTGGAGGTCTCGGATGAGGTCGGGCACCCGGTCCAGGGTGCGGACTTCGTAGATCAGCGCCTCGGCCTCGTGAGCCGGCCGCGGGGCCCCCTCCCGGTTCACCCAGACGGCGGTCCAGCCTGCATTCACAGCGCCTTCCACATCGTCAGTCCAGCTGTCACCCACCATCACCAGGTTGCCAGGGAACACCCCGAGCTTGCGCTGCACCGCCTCGAAGGCCGCAGGCTCGGGCTTGAGGACCCCGAGCTCGGCACTCAGCAGGCGGGTCCGGATGCGCTCAGGAATGCCCAGGCGGTCCAGCATCTCCAGGCCAAAAGTCTGGGTGTTGGACAGCAGCGCCACCCGGGCGAGGTCACGGACGGCCCCGACGGCCTCGGCCACACCGGGAAAGCACTCCGCCTGGTCGCCAGCTTCCCGGAAGGCCTGGGCCATGACGGCCAGCTGCTCGTCGTCCAGCCCCGCAGGGTCCCGCCAGGCATCCAGGAAGGCCTCCACCGAGACATAGGGACGCAGCATCCCATCCCGCATCATCGCCCCATGCAGGGGCGCCTGATCCGGCCGCAGCAGACCCTTCAATCGCTGGAACGGACTCCCCGCCGGACTGAAGAGCAGCGTATTCCAGAGGTCGAAGACGACAGCGCGAATCATGGCCCCGTCTCCCGCTTGGTGCGGAAAGGTACCCCAAAGGTGATGCCCAGCACCTCGAAGCGGGCCTCCCCGGCCAGGGTCCAGGTGGCAGGCTCGTTCCGCAGCAAGGCGTGGGATAGGGGTGCCCAGGCGGCTTTGAGGTCCCGGTGGCGAAACACCAGGTCCACCTTCAGGGTGCTGTGGTTGTGGGCGGGGATGGCCGCACCCTCAGGGAAGCTGGCCGTACCAATGGCGTGCTCCTCGCCCTGCACCCGCAGGCGCAGATCGCCGCTCACCTCCCGGGTGCGCAGGGCCTGTCCCGTTGGGTTGTCCACCCCCACCTCCAGGCGCAGCCGGAGGCGGCTCTCCTCCAGCGGAAAAGCCAGCTCCAGCCGAGGCTCCACCCGGTCCAGCGAAAACCGCAGCTGACGCGCCGCCTCCTCGTACTTCAGAGCAGGGTTTAGCACCGAACAACCCAGGTTGCCGGCGAGTGAGCCAGTGATGGCAACCAAGGCAAGCGCGGCCTTCACCGACCCAAGTACCTGCCATCGCCCCACCGACATCCCAAAGCCTCCCGCAAACCCCATTTCAACCTATCCCAGAAGCGGAAAAGAAAAAACCTTAGCCAGGGATCCACAGGGCTTCACGAGGATTCAGGGTGCCGGCAAATCCATCGGGCTCCGATATTCGGCTCAACCACTGAGCCGAATAAGGCCCTCAATCCTTCAACGCTCTCCAGAATCGTCAGGTGTCTGCTCTCCAAAAGTAGGCCACCTGCTGCTGGTTTCTCCGGTTTCCGCTAACTGAGGCTGGCTGCTCTCCAGAATCGGCCACCCTGGCCCTGCTAGGTTTAGCGGCAGGCCATCGGGCAGGCTTGGATATCCAGGAGGCCAGCCATGGCGGGGAACCGGCCTTGCGGGGTGTGCGGAAAGTGGTTCTATCCCAACGCCAGACAGGGGGAGCGCCAGCACACCTGTGGCCTGGCTGCCTGCAAGAAAGAGTGGCATCGGCGGGCCTGCGCCAAATGGCACGACAGGAATCCCGGCTACGACCAGCACACCC
>CAITBU010000311.1 GCA_903890595.1 uncultured Holophagaceae bacterium
ATCGGGATTGATGGCGGAAGTGGTCGGATCACTCACCGTCGTCGAACTGAGCGGGTTTCCTGTGGAATACATGTCCATGACCTTCCATGGGATAGGAATGTCCACCGTGCGGGTAGTCCCGTCGTCGTTATAGGTGAATCGAGCATGGCTGGCGGCCCGCACCCAGTTGCGTACATCGGCGTCTTTGGGAGCGGCGCTTCCGCCATTTAAGGTTGTGCTTGCAGCAAGGGCGTCTGCGTAGGTAACAGGCATCCCATTGGGCTTGATCAGTTCATTGCAAGTAGCATTGAACGAAGAAAAGGAGGCCGTGACTGAGCCTGGAACGGCCACCCCGACGGGGGCAGTCCACTGGAAGGTCTGACTGGCTGAGGTCCAAGTATTTACTGAGTAACTGGAAGGTGCGGCATTCGTGGTACCAGAGGCTGCTGCGGGGTTGCCCGTCACTGTCCAATCAATCCCGCCATCCAAAGTCGTAACATTGGCTCGACTCATCCATTCGGACAGCGGTTTGGAAGGTGTTGAGTTGTCTTTGCTTGTATTGCAAGCCAGCGTTATTGCCGCTGAAAAGGTGTAGGTTGTTCCGCCCGAGATTGTGCCGGAAGGCGTGATCCCAAGGCTAGAAATGCTGGTGTAGAGATACCGTCGATCCCCGTTGTCGCCTGAGCGGACGTAGTTGGGGCCGGTCTTGGTAGGAAGACTCGTAGCACCACCTACGGTGACTGTCATCTGGCTGTATACGCGCGGGTCCTGCCTTGAGGTCGCTCTAATAACGTAGACTTCACTCGCTGTATTGCCCTGGGCAAGCGTGAAAGTGATGGTTTGACCCGGATAATTTGTATCATTAATGTCAATGTTCCGGTATGCAGGGTGAAACATCAGAGCAAGCATTGACCCAGAGAAATCGAACAGAGTCATGATCTCGGGCTTCACCAGGGCGTTGGAGCTCTGCTGGTAAAGATCCAGGAAGTCCGTGCTGGACACCTGCAGTCGTGGATCGAGCTGGGCCTTCAGGGAGACCGGGGCTACCAGGCAAAGGAGTAGCAGGCACTGGAGGAGGAATGTGTTGAGGCGGGAGCGGAAGGTCATGGCATCACTCCTGGATCAATTGCCGACTGGCGTGGAAATCCAAGCTTCCTTGGAATGGATGAACCTGGTCGAGAACGCACCACTGCCCACCGTGATCTGGCCGTCGGAGCGCAGGGCCCAGAGGTCAGGGGCTTGGAGCGATTCATTGCCCTGGGCAGGAGAGAAGGAGGCTGGACCGGTGCCCTGACTCATGTTCGCAATGGGGAGTTTTCCCATCCGTGTTAGGCCAACAGTGAAGGCTTGGGTTGTCCCACTGACACTCGCGATGGTCAGGTCGGTAGGGGGTGTTGGGAGGTTCACAGAATCGTAGAGTCCCTGGGTGCTCGTATAGCTGGTACCCGTCAGATCGAAAAGGGGGTTGTAGGACCGACCAGCCAGCGTGCTGTCCGAGGCCAGCTTGGATTTTAGATTTCTTAGGCCGATGGCAGTGGATGTAGAAGTAGCCCCGCTGGCGTTCGCATCGACCAACCAGAAGACGGCCCATTCGATGCCTGAGTCTGCGGTATTTTGCGCCATCGAACCCTGCCGGCTTGTCCCAGAGATCGCCACTTCACGGAGGGCATTCTTAGACATCCCGAAGGCCACGGCCGTAAGCAAAGCGAGGAGCATCAGTGCTGCGATGATCGTAATGGCACCCGCTTGCGGGTCAGAAAGGGATCTTTTCGAGGTGGTGAGCATTGGGTCTCCCATCAGTTCATCGCCAGTCCAAAGTGCCGCGGCACGATCACCAGGCTCTGGGTGAAGTCCTTATACGCTGTGGTCGCAAGGGGCGTCGCGGAGTACTCTGTGCGCTTCGTGGCCGAGCGGGTTGTGATATCCAATCGGACCAAAGTCGGCGTATTCCTGATCCAGTTTTCATCACCTTGGGTGGCGTTGTACTCGGAGCGTCCCGCCGAAGCCAGCTGAGTATCGATTTCCGTCCGAATCCCGGCCGTCCAGCCTGCTGTGAATCCCGTATAGGTCTTGCCATACCCTGCCCAGGACTGGCCAGAATTGGCACTCAGGTAGGCCTTAAACCCAGAGACGTTTTCCGCGACGATGGTCTCTTGGGAGGCGACAGGAGTGAATCCTGTACTGCTGTAGGTGCCCTGATCCCTCATGAGGCAGGGAATTCCAGTGTCCTTCTGTGGGTCAAACTTTTTCATCTTGACGCTGTATCGGACCACCTGGGCGGGAAGATAGAACATCACATCAGTGAGAACGATGTGCTTGGCTTTCGATGGCGTCCCAGTAGGACCGATGCCGGTAACTGCCGAATTGGAGGCAACTCCAGTTGTGATGGTGACGTTTTTCCCGGACAGCGTTACGGTTGCAATGGAAAATGCCTCAAATGAATCCTTAAATACAACAAAGCAGCCTGGTTGCACCATGCTTGCATAAGAGGCTTCCTTGCAATCGATTATAAATGTGCCATCAGATACGGTTTGCGCCTCACCAGCCAGAACCAACTCGGCGGCACTGCGCGCACCCGACGATGTCAACGAACCTTCAAACGGAAGGGGTTGATCCAAATAGAAAAACAGCTGGTCAGCGGACTGAGGGTCATCCGAGCCAGGATCATCGATTGGAACATTAGGAAGGATGTAGAAGGAGGGGTTACTGCCGGCTAACTGAGGAGGGCTTACCAGGTCTGACAAAAACAATCCTGCATGGTTGAGGTCGTCACGGAGAAGGTCGATGGACATACGACTGCTCCGGGCACTGGAAATTCTTTCAGTCGATGTTGCGAGGGTAGTAACACTTGCCTTAAAGACATTGGCCATTCCAGCCATGAGAATTCCGGTGAACAGCAAAGCCACCAGCAGCTCAACAAGAGAGAATCCTGCTCGATTTGCAATGTCTCGCTTAGCCATGGAGCACCCTCCGGCTGAGTCTGACGTTCCGGATAATGGGTTGGTTATTGGTTGGATTGACAACATCAGAGAACGAGACTGTGACGGTGAAGTCTGAGACCATCCCAACGCTTACAGCAGTATCATTGGATCTGGTCATCGTCACGGAATAAAACGCAGTAGAATCCACTGCGTCTTGCGCATCCGCATCGGGAGCCCGTCCCTTTATGGTAAAGACCAGTGGCGCATCCAAAGCTGTCTTATTAACGTATTGCAGGTTGTTTAATGCCCCGGCGGTCGTTAACTGTGTGGCCGATATATTGAGCCAGGTGAGCCGTCCTTCCAGTTCAACCCTATCTAATACATCTTCAGCCACCTGAATGGCTGTCGATAGGCTGCTCCCGCCCCTTGCCCCCTTCAAGGCCATTACCTGCAAGAGGGTGAGGCCCATGATCCCAACAGCAAGGATAAAAGCCGTCATCAGCATCTCGACCATGCTGAAGCCCCGTTGGTTTCGGATGGGAGATTTTTCCCGTCTAAATTGCATTAAATTCTCCTCCACTTACCATCTCCATTTGAAACGCCAGAATTGTAAAATTTATAAATAGTTGCACCATTGTTTTGGACCACGATCAGTCCCATGGCCCCACCAGGAAGCGCGTTACCACCTGAGGTGCTGACCACCTGAATGATGAAGCTCTGGTTGAACCGCTTGTTTGAGCCGCTGATTGATACTTGGTTTAGACTTTTTCGAAAAAGGTTATTACTTGAGTCGTTGGTGGCCTGGAAGCTCGCATCATGGAGAAAGGGTTCAACGGTCGTGATGTCCTCATTCTGTTTCCCTGCTCCGTTAGCCTGCATTGCATTGGTCCACCAGGCGGTGTCACTGACCACGACACCCGCGTTCATGTACTCCCGGCTTCGCGAAGGTGCAAAGACAACGGCTACGGATTTTTGGGCATCGGTCGGCTCAGAAGGAGGGTTGATCACCACATCCTGGATAGCCATGGAGGAGGTGGTCAAAGTAGTTGTGGTACCGATGGAAGTAACTCCGCGAGCCATGTACAAGGTCGGACTAACCCCCGTCGCGTCCCACGAGCCCCAGGTGACAATGGCAACATCTCGGCCCGTGCTGACAGCGTACTTATGGGCATCCATGATGGCGCCCTCTAGTTCCGCCATGACGATGCGCACAGAACTGCCGCCGCGATTCCCCATCATCGAAGCACCGGCAATGGACAGGACGCCAATGATGGCTAACACCACCAACACTTCGATGAGTGAATACCCGCCATTCTTGCGTTGCGGCGTGTGGAATGGACCCATACCTACCTCGACTCTCTGAATAAAGAATCGAGAATCTGGACGTTTTCTGGAGACTGTGTCTAACTACCTCAATATTAATAAGATAAAAATCTGGACAAAAAATAACGAGAGAACAATCTGGACAAATGTATACTTTTTATACACTATCCGAAGTTCAGGGGGTCGCGATCCACCTGGATGGAACCGGCGGGTTCCAGGGGGTGGCGGGCCAGGACCTCGCCCAGGGCGGCTCGGGGGCCTTTGAGGAGCAGGTGCATGCGCCAGCGGTCTTTGACCCGGGGCACGGGGGCCTCCAGAGGGCCCAGCACCCGCAGGTTCGGCACGGTCAGGCGCTGGCGAAAGGCCTCCAGGGCGCCGCGCGCCTCGGCGGGCGTGTCGGCCTCCGCCCGGTAGAGGGACAGGGCCGTGAAGGGTGGGTAGCCCAGGCCCTCCCGGAAAGGCAGCTCCGAGGCGGCAAAGCCCTCGAAGTCCTGAGCCAGGGCGAAGGTGATGGCGGGATGATCCGGCGAGTAGGTCTGGAGGATGACGCGGCCCGGCAGCGCCGCCCGCCCGGCCCGGCCCGCCACCTGGGTGAGCAGCTGGAAAGTC
>CAITBU010000312.1 GCA_903890595.1 uncultured Holophagaceae bacterium
GCCCCCTGATACGCTTCCGCCATGACCCTTGCCGACCTCATCCAGCCCGCCGAGTGGGCCCCCCACAGCGCCTGCTGGCTGGCGTGGCCTGCGCATGCCCACCTGTGGCAGGAGAACCTGGCCCCGGCCCAGGCCGAGTTCACAGCCCTGTGCCTGGCCATCGCCGAGGACGGCGGGGAAGCCCTGGACCTGCTGGTGGCGGACGCCGCCGCCGAGGCCCAGGCCTGCGCGGCGCTGGCGCCGATCCTGGCGCAGGTCCGCTGCCACCGCATTCCCGTGGGCGACATCTGGCTGCGGGACACCGCGCCCATCTTTCTGCAGGAGGGCAGTGCCCTGCGGGCCGCCTGCTTCGGCTTCAACGGCTGGGGTGGCAAGTACGTGCTGCCGGAAGACGACGCGGTGGCCGGCCGGGTGGCCGAGCGCAGCGGCGTGCCTCGCTGGGACGCTGACTGGATCCTCGAGGGCGGCTCGGTGGAGCCCGACGGCGAGGGGACGCTCCTCACCACGCGCCAGTGCCTGCTCAACCCCAACCGCAACCCCGGGTTGTCCGAGGCCGAGGTCGAGGCCCGCCTGCGGGCAGACCTGGGTGCCCGCAAGGTGCTCTGGCTGGACGAGGGTCTGCTCAACGACCACACGGACGGCCACATCGACACCCTGGCCCGCTTCGTGGCGCCGGGCGTGGTGGTGTGCATGGCGGCGCAGGATCCGGCGGACCCCAATGCCCCGGTGCTGGACCGCATCGCCGCCGACCTGGCTGGCTTTACCGATGCCCGGGGCCGCCGCCTGCAGGTGCTCCGCATCCCTTCCCCGGGCCTCCTGCACGACGAAGACGGCCGCCTGCTGCCCGCCAGCCACGTGAACTTCTACATCGGCAACCGCAGCGTCGTCGTGCCCACCTATGGCACCCCGGCTGGTGCCGGGGCCGTCGCCGCCCTGGCGCCCCTCTTTCCGGGCCGCCGGGTGCTGGGTCGCTCCGCCCTCGCCATCCTCAGCGGCGGCGGCGCCTTCCACTGCATCACCCAGCAGCAGCCGGAGGTCCTGTGAACGCAGCCCAGCCCGTTCGAGTCGCCGCCACCCAGTGCGCCTTCACCGAGGACCTCGCCGAGAACGTCGCCCGGGTGGAGGCCCTGGTGCGCCAGGCCGCCGCTGCCGGGGCCCAGATCATCCTGCCCTCGGAGCTGTTCGAGGGCCCCTACTTCTGCCGGGAGGAGAAGGACGCCTTCTTCGACCTCGCGCAGCCCGCCGAGGGCCACCCCACCATCGCCCGCTGCCAGGCCCTGGCCCGGGAGCTGGGGGTGGTCCTCCCGGTCTCCTTCTTCGAGCGGGACGGGCACGCCCACTACAACAGCCTGGCCATGGTGGATGCGGATGGGTCCGTGCTGGGCATCTACCGCAAGAGCCACATCCCGGATGGGCCCGGCTACGAGGAGAAGTTCTACTTCCGCCCCGGCAACAGCGGCTTCAAGGTCTGGGATACCCGCTTCGGCAAGGTGGGCGCCGGCATCTGCTGGGACCAGTGGTACCCCGAGTGCGCCCGGGTGCTGATGCTCATGGGGGCGGAGCTTCTCCTGTACCCCACGGCCATCGGCACCGAGCCCGAGAACCCGGGCCTGGACACCAAGGACCTCTGGCAGCGGGCCATGGTCGGCCACGCCGTCTCGAATGTGGTGCCCGTGGTGGCCGCCAATCGCATCGGCACCGAGGGTGACCAGACCTTCTACGGCCACTCCTTCATCGCGGACCACCGCGGCGAGAAGGTGGCAGAGCTGGGCCGGACGGACACGGGCTTCATCACCGCCGACTTTGACCTCGCAGAGATCCGTCGCAACCGGGCCTCCTTCGGCTTCTTCCGGGACCGCCGGCCGGACCTCTACGGCCTGATCAGCAAAGCCTGAGTCCAACAGCTAAAGCCGGAACTGACCCACCTGCTGGTGCTGGTCCTCGGCCACGCGCGCCAGGTCGGCGGCGGTGCGGGCCACCTCGGCCACGGTCTGGGCCATCTGGGCCGAGGCCGAAGCGTTGTGGGCCACACGGTCGAGGTTCTCCTCCACCTGCTCGGCGACCTCGGCGCTGGTGCGGGCCTGCTCGTCGGCCGCGGCACCCACCTCCAGGATCACGGCAGCCAGGGCCTGGATGCTGGTCTCGATGGTGCTGAGGGCGGACACCGTGGCGCCCACCATGCCGGCACCCTGGTCCACGGAGGCATTGCTGCGCTCGATCAGCTCGCCGATCTCCCGGGCGGCGGCGCCGCTGCGCTCCGCCAGCTTGCGGACTTCCTCGGCCACCACGGCGAAGCCCTTGCCCATGGTCCCGGCCTTGGCGGCCTCGATGGCGGCGTTGAGCGACAGCAGGTTGGTCTGCCGGGCGATGTCCTGGATCAGGCGCACGGCGGCCACCATGCGGGAGGTGGAGGCCCGGATGTCCTCCATGGCATGGGCGCTCTCGCCACCGGCCTGGGCACCCCGCCGCACGGCGGCCACGGCCGCCTCGGACTCGGCCTGGGAGCGGTGGATGCTGCCGGAGACCTGCTCGATGGAGGCCGACAGCTCGGTGACGGCGGCGGCCACGCGCTCGAAGGCGGCCCGCTGGGCCTCGGAGTTCCGGGCCAGGCTGGCGCTGGTGGCGGCCATCTGCTCGCTGCTGGCGGAGAGCTCGGTGGCCCCGCTGGCCACGGAGCTGGAGGACCCGGTGACGCTCTGGAAGATGCCCCGGATCCGGGCGTTGTACTCGTTGAAGGCCTGGGCGGCCTGGCCAATCTCGTCCGTGCTCTCCACCTCGAGCTGCAGGGTCAGGTCGCTGCGGCGCAGGCCGTCGGCCAGGGCCTGGGCGGGGCGGGTGATCCAGAGGCTGATGCGGTAGACCACCAGGAACGTGAGCATCCACACGACGAACGAGGCAACGATGTTGAAGACGAGGTCCCGCCAGGGCCCCTGGGAGAGGTCCAGCCCGCGCTCCACCAGGCCCTGGGCCTGCAGCCGCTGGTAGATGGTCCAGGTGTCGTGCAGGTTGAAGAAGGCATAGCCCAGGATGGGCGGCAGGATCATCAGCAGGAGTTTTCCTCGGATGCTGAGGCGATGGGACAGGGACATGTGGGCTCCGCC
>CAITBU010000313.1 GCA_903890595.1 uncultured Holophagaceae bacterium
CCCCTCCGGCGGTGAGCCCCGGGAGCTGGACCTGGGTGAGGGCAGCCAGACCCGGCCGCGCTTCAGCCCCGACGGCAAGCGGCTCGCCTACCAGACCGGCGGGCAGGTATGGACCGTGGACCTGGCCAGCCGTGAGCGGCGGCAGGTGACCAGCCTCAGTGGCGGCGGCGAGGGCCAGGTGTGGAGCCCCGATGGCAAGTGGCTGGCCTTCCTCAGCACCACGGTGCCCTCCGGGGACGAGGCCGCCAACGCCGCCTACCTGAAGGAGAAGGAGGCCTCCAAGATCACGGGCCGCATCTACGACACGCTGAGCTACCGCCACTGGAACGCCTGGAAGGATGCCCGGCAGGTGAGCCACCTCTTCGTGGTACCCGCCGATGGCAGCGCCCCGCCCCGGGACCTCACGGCGGGCCTCGCCACGGATGTCCCCAACTACGCCGATGTCTCCGCCGGCGATGGCTTCGCCTGGGCCCCGGACAGCCGGACCCTGGCCTTCGACTCCCACCCGGACCAGGCCAAGGCCACCACCACCAATGGCGAGATCTACGAGGTGACCCTGACGGGCGGCCCGGTGAAGAAGGTCTCCGACAACCCGGCCATGGACAACTCACCCCGCTACTCGCCGGATGGCCGCTACCTGGCCTGGCGCGCCCAGCGGCGCCCCGGCTTCGAGGCCGACAAGTGGGAGCTGTGGGTCATGGACCGCACCACGGGCAAGGTGGTCCGCACCACCCAGGCCTTCGACCAGAGCTTTGGCGACTTCCAGTGGCGGGGGACCGACCTCGTCGCCACCAGCGAGCGCCAGGGGCACACGGACCTCTTCCTGTGGGACAGCAAGACGCTGCACCCCCTCACCCGGAACCTCCATGTGGAAGGCTTCACCGTGGCCCGGGACCGGGCCGTGGTGGTCTCCTCCAGCCTCACCGCGCCCCAGGACCTCTATGCCGTCGACCTGCGCAGCGGGCACACCTTGCGGGCCTCCCGGCACAACGAGGCCCTGGTCGCCGAGCTGGGCCTGAACCGCCCCGAGGAGCTCTGGGTGGATACCGTCCCCCTGGAGGGTCGGCCCGCCATGGCTCACGCCTGGATCATCAAGCCCGTGGGCTACGATCCCGCCAAGACCTACCCCGTGGCCTTCGTCATCCACGGCGGTCCCCAGGGTGCCTGGGCCGATGCCTGGCACCCCCGCTGGAATGCCCAGGCCTGGGCCGGGCGCGGCTTCATCACCGTGCTGCCCAACCCCCGGGGCTCCACGGGCTTCGGCCAGGCCTACACGGACGCCATCAGCGGCGACTGGAACGGCGCGGTCATGACGGACCTGTTGAAGACCCTGGATGCCGCCCTCAAGGCCGTACCCAACGCCGACCCCAAGCGGGTGGTGGCGGCCGGTGGGAGCTACGGCGGCTACGCGGTGAACTGGATCGCCGGCCACCACCCCGATCGCTTCGCGGCCTTCGTGACCCACGCCAGCATCTACAACACCGAGGCCATGCAGCTGGGCACCGAGGAGCTGTGGTTCCCCCACTGGGAGTTCAAGGGCTGGCCTTGGGAGAGCGCCGAGAACCTGGCCCGCTGGCGCGCCCAGAGCCCCAGCAGCGGCGCTGCGGCCTTCCGCAAGCCCATGCTGGTGATCCACGGCGAGCTGGACTACCGCGTGCCCGTCACCGAGGCCTTCCAGCTCTACAACGTCCTGCAGGTGCGGGGCGTCCCCAGCCGGCTGCTCTACTTCCCCGACGAGACCCACTTCGTCGCCAAGCCCCAGAACAGCCGCCTCTGGTACCAGACCGTCCTGGACTGGTGCGAGCGATGGACGAAGCCGTAACAGAGGGGCACGAAGGCAAAACGTTTAACCACGAAG
>CAITBU010000314.1 GCA_903890595.1 uncultured Holophagaceae bacterium
CGCCTACAGCCTCCGGAAAGTGCTGTCGGGACCGCGCACAGAGCCCTTCGCCTACGTCCAGCTGGGCGCAGTGGTTGCCGCCAATCCAGCCTACGGCTTTGGGGGCCTCTTCGTGGAGGCGCAGCCAGCGCCCTTCCTGGTACTCCGGGCCGAGCGTTCGGCCCTGCGCTTCTTTGGGACAGCTGGTTGCCTGCTGTCCTTCCCCACGGCCTCGGCGCCCTTCGGCGACGATGCCATCAAGGCCCGCAAGGGCCAGGAGGAGAGCGTCGGCGGCGCGCGCACGCTGCTCCAGGCCACTCCGCAGGTTCGCTTCGGCCAGGTGGTCCTCCGCCATCAGGCCACCTTTGGATGGTGGCAGTTCGGGGGGCGGGGTCCCTGGTTCTACGAGTACGAGAACGACACCCTCCTGCGGAACCGTGACCGGACGAGCGATCAGCAGACCTTCGCCCTATGGGAGTCTGATTGGGGTGCCTTCAATACCTACTCCGGAGGCACCTTCCAGGTCACGCGTGCCAGCGACGCGGGGCTGGAGCGCCGACGCCTCGGCCTGGTCCTCTCCTTCGACTACAAGGAGGGCGGGGGCCGCTGGGGCAAGCCCAGGGGGGGCCTCATCATCGGCCGGAACCAGGCGGACCCGAATCGCAAGGGCGAGCTCTACGCCACCTGCAGCTTGGGGACGAGCTGGACGATACGCTAGCTCGGCTTCCCTCTAAGTCTCGGTGACCGGTTCGGCGATAACCTCGAGGGGGCCCTGGAAGTGGGCCCAGATGGCGATGATCGCCGGCAGGGTGGCCAGTGTCAGGGCGGTGGCCAGGATGCCGAAGTGTCGGATCTCTGAGAGGCCCACCGCCTGCACGCCCAGGGCATTGCCCAGCTGCATGGCGATCAGGTAGATCATGGACCGGCTCAGGAACTGGTCGGGGCGCGAAGCCTTCACGATGGCCGTGTAGATGCTCACGCTGGCCATGCCCATGCCCAGGCCCGCCGTGAAGATGGGCACTCCCGCGAGCAGGTACTGCCCCATGCCGAGGCAGCCTGCAATGGCTGCTAGAGAGCCCAGGAGCCCTAGCGTTGACCAGACGGGGATGCGATTCCGGAGGTGTACCCAGTGCGCCGCCAGCAGGCTGCCGACCACGGCACCGACAGAGGCCATCACGGTCATGGCGCCCACGAACATGGGACTCTTGCCGGCCTTGTGCTGGAGGTGATCCGAGAAGAAGTACTCCGCCCCTACGATCAGGATGGAGACAGCCACCTGATAGGCCGTCATGGTGCGCATGAGGCGCCGGCTGACGGCTCCGTCAGGCAGCCCGCTTGGTTCGATCTCCACCTGCTTCCGCCCGCGCAGTCCCGCGTAGGCGAAGACCGCTGTCAGCAGGCCCATGCCGGCGTTGAGGGTGAAGAAGTGCCGCCAGCCCTCGGGGGAGTGGCTGGCGAAGAGGGCACCGACCATGGGGCCAGCCACCACACCCAGGGCGGCCCCGATCTCACCCCAGACCAGGGGGCGGGTGATGCGCTCGTAGTGGAAGCTGCTCAGGGTCCAGATCTGGCCTGCGAAGGCCACACCTGCGCCCAGGCCCATGACCATGCGGCCAACAAAGAAGGTGGTCGGCGTGATGGCGACGGAGCAGAGGAGGTTGCCGATGGAAAAGACCACGAGGCCGGAGATGAAGTAGGGCATCGGGGGGACGTTGCGTGCGATCCACCGGGACAGGGCCAGTGCGATGATCATGCCTGCGAAGAGGGGGTAGAGGTAGCTGTTGAGGATGAAGCTGGTCAGCTCATCGCGGATGCCCAGGGTCGCGGCGATGCGGGCGTTGGCGATGAGCACCGCCGTGACTTCCATGGAGGCGAAGGCCTCCACCAGGAAGAAGCCAATGTCATAGAGGCGGTCAGAGGGGCGGTCTGGGGTGGCCATGTCATGCCTCCACGAGTCGATGAAGCACGAGGGCGTAGTCCCGCATCATGCTGGGCGTCCAGACCATCTCAATGGCCTTCCAGCGCAGGAAGTGGGCCACCCAGAGGTCGCGGCTGAGCAGGAGGCGGAACATCGAACGGCTGCGGGAGGTACCGGCCATGGAGCCCATGATTGCGGCCTCCAAGGCCAGAGCCACCACCACCGAGCAGTTCCGGTTGGTGAGGTTGTAGATGGTGATCTGGCGGTACATGTGCCAGAAGGTGCGGACCTGCTCCTCGCTGAAGTTCCGGAAGCGCAGGGTCAGGGAGGGCTGGAGGTAGTGCTCGATCTCTTCTTCGAAGCTGGGTAGGAAGACGCCGTGGCCATCCTTGCTCCGGAGCTCGCGCCAGGCCTCGCTGGAGTCCTCATAGCCGCCAGGATCACCGTCGCAGTGGCTCATGTACACGTCGGGAGTCATCTCCATGGCGGCGTGGCCCACGGTGATCTTGCCGTCCCCGTCCTGGGCCATGATGTACCGCATGATGCTGGGATCCGGGTTGTCCAGCCGGGCGACGTCCGTGGGGGACCAGAGGTGGACCAGGAGGTCGCCGTGGGGGGTCCCGAGGGTGGCTGGGAGCTCGGGCAGAGCGTAGTCAGCCCGCTGGAAGCGGTGGGGCAGGTGGAAAGTCATGAAGTAGCGGAGGCGATCCTCAGGTCCCATCTCGCCGGGCACCTGGTTGAAGTTCCGCAGGCGCATGGCCAGGCGCAGGGCCGTGAGGCCGAGGACGAAAAGTCCGCCGCCCAGCAGGACCGGGATGACCATGGGCATCACCTGGCGCCAGAAGAGGAACATCCCCATGGCCAGGCCGATGTGGACGAGGCCGCTAACCAGGAACCAGCCCCAGCGGGGGTAGCGGATCACGAGGGCGGTGAGGAACTGATAGATGCCGTTCACCAGAAAGGCCACCCCGAACATCCAGGGCACCGCCTGGTTGGAAGTGTCCGGAAAGTCCGCCACGCCGATGCCGAGCAGCATGAGCGCCAGTCCCTGCGCGGCAAAGCGGACGGGCATGCCGCTGCCGGTACCCACAATGGCGAAGGCGGTCCGGAAGAGCCCCAGGACCACCAGGATGTAGCCAAAGGCCTCCAGGGCCAGTTCCGTCACCATACCCAGGCTGTCCAGGAAGAACAGCAGACCTAGCAGCAGCAGGAGGCCACCGAGCAGCGTGAGCGCCCAGCGCCCCTGGCGGAGATTGCCAGGGCCCAGCAGAAGCCAGAGCAGGTTCATGCGTCCGCCTTCGGCTTCTTGTCGGCCTGACCATCCTTCAGGGAGGCGCCCAGCTGCTGCACCGC
>CAITBU010000315.1 GCA_903890595.1 uncultured Holophagaceae bacterium
CGCTTCGAAGCCTCCGGCCACCTCAGCGAACCCACCGTCTGGAAGCAGCTGCTGGAAGAGACCAAGGCTTAAGCTGGCTCCGAAGGGAAAAGATCAACGCGAAGACGCGAAGAACTGAAAAAGCAAAGAAGTTCTTTAGCTTTTCTTTGCGTCTTCGCGTCTTAGCGTTGGATCCTTTGTTGTTTTGTTACCCACCCCAGCGGCTGGGGTGGGCCAGGGACTGGGCGCCGAGCCACTGGTCCAGGGGCCAGGCGAGGAGGGCGGCGAGGATGCCTGCCAGCACATCGTCCAGCACCACGCCCCAGCCGCCGGGCAGGCTCTGGGCCATGTCCACCGGGCCCGGCTTCCAGATGTCGAAGAGGCGGAACAGCAGGAAGGGTGCGCTGAGGCGAGCCGCCCACAGCAGCCAGGGCTGGGGCTGCAGGGTCACGGTGAACAGCAGCGGCGTGAGGGCAAACCACATGCCCGCCCACTCATCGATGACGATGAAGGAGGGGTCCTTCTTCCCGGTCTCCCGCACCACGGCGTCCGCCGCCCAGACCGCCACCAGGGTCAGTGCCAGGGGGGCCGCCAGCAGCACCTTGGGGGCCCAGGAGGCAGCAACAGAGCCTAGCCCACGCACCAGCAGCAGCCAGACGAGCAGGCCCGCCAGCGTGCCCCAGGTGCCCGGCGCCGGCCGCAGATAGCCGCTGCCGAAGCCCGTGGCCAGCCACCAGGCCAGGCGGGGGGCAGGGATTGGGAGCGTCGAAGCCATCCGCCCATGGTAGGCCATGCGGCGGCGCTGCCCCCTTTGAACCTTCAGATCCCAAGGTCCAACGAACAACGCTCGTCCTTTCTCTGCGAGAGTATTTCTGCCTTTCTACCGCGAGCGTTAAACGTGCCGCAGGGCCTCGACGATGCGCAGGCGGGCGGCTTTGAGGCCGGGGAAGAGGGCGCTGATCTGCAGGGTGGCCTGGAGGCCCAGGGCCACGAGGAGGTAGACGGCGGGCACCAGGTGGATGTTCAGCTCGTAGCCGTGGCTGGTGCCCGGCGGGGCGGGCATCTGCAGGTGCAGGGCATTGAGCCCGGCCCGCAGCACCAGGGTGGCGGCGAGCCCCAGGGCGCTGCCCAGGAGGCCCAGGAAGGCGCCCTCCCACTGCAGCAGGACCAGCAGCTGGCGGGGCTGAAGGCCCATGGCCCGCAGCACGCCGAACTCCCGCACCCGCTCCATGACGCTCATGAGCAGGGTGTTGGCGGTGGCCAGCAGCACCACGAGGAACAGCACCAGGCCCATGAACCCGAAGATGGCGAAGTAGAGCAGCTTCACCTGCCGGTAGAAGGAGGCCAGCTCAAACCAGGGCTTCACAGACGCCCCCGGCAGCAGGGTCTGGAGCCGTGCCTGCTCAGCCTCCACCGTGCCCGGGCGCTTGAGGATGACGGACAGCCGGGACCGGGCCGGGCCGGCGTCCAGCAGCTGCGCCGCTGTGCCCAGGCCCACTGTGAGGAAGCGGTCGTTGAGCTCGCGGAGGCCCAGGTCCTGGAGGCCGACGACCTCCACATCCACGGCATTGAGGGCGCCGTCCCGGGTGGTGGACATGAGCGTGAGGGAGCTGCCCACGGTGGCGCCCATGGCCCGGGCCAAGCCCACGCCCAGGAGCACCTCACGGGCGGCGGGATCAGCGGCGAGCCAGCGGGAGCCGGCGCCGCCCGGGGCCTTGGCGCCGTCCTTCAGGGCCTCGGTGGTGGCCATGTGGCGGGGCTCCAGCACGGGGTCCACCGCCGTGCCCAGGAAGGCCACGCTGCGGGGTCCATTGGAGAGCAGGCCCATGAACTGGATGCGGGGCAGCACCTCGGCCACGGCGGGATCCCGCCGCAGGGTGGCAGCCAGGGCTTCGCCGTTGGGCAGGGCCTTCTCCAGGCTCTGGGCCTCGTCGCCATCGAGGGCTCCCGGGGGCAGGATCTGGAGGTGGCCGAGGCCGCCGCGGATAGCGCCGTCCGAGAGCCCCTGGAAGGTCTGGGCCATGAAGCCCCCGGCCAGGCTCAGGGCCAGGAAGCCAGCCACCACCACCAGCAGCGTCAGCGCCGTGCGCCGCCGCTGGCGCAGCAGGTTCCGCAGGGCCAGCCGGGCC
>CAITBU010000316.1 GCA_903890595.1 uncultured Holophagaceae bacterium
CCCTCAAGATGGCGTGTCTACCAATTTCACCACGCGGGCAACGAGGAAATTCAAGTGTCGCTCAAAGGCCGGATGCGGTCAATGACGGGTTTCCCGGCGGGCGAGACTACTTCTTCGGAGCCTGGGGTGCGTGCGAAGGAGTCGGGAGCGCAGGGGCCGGTGCCGGGGCCGGCGCAGGGGCGACGGGGGCAGGGCGGTCGGCGGTCTTGTCTAGCACGGAGCGGTTCTGGCGGATGATCAGCACCTCGATGAAGAGGGTGGTGCCAAGGAACCCCGCTGCCAGCCAGTAGGTGGCCTTGGACAGGAAGGGCGTGGCGCCCTGGGCGCCGAAGGCACTGTTGGCACCGCCGCCGCCAAAGGACGCGCCGAGGCCGCCCTTGGTGCCGGGCTGCAGCAGGACCGCCCCGATGAGGAGGACGCCGAATAGGATCAGAAGTGCGAGGGCGAGGCCGTTCATGGAAACTCCAACCTCCTAGTCTGCCATGAACGGCTCTCCGGAGGCACGCTGAAATGGAGCGGGAGCCTGGACAGGCCCAGGGGGTGGGCACCACACTGGGCTTGGCAGCACCCCTGCTTTTGGAGGTCTCCATGCGGCGCTCGCTCTGTTGGTCCCTGGTTCCCGTCCTGCTCCTGGCCGCCTGCGCCAGACCTGAGGTCGAGGCCTTTCGGCTCCGGCCGGTGCCCGTCGTTGTCCGAGTGGCCCTGTCTGAGCGGGTCAATGACCGGGATGGCCTGGCCAGCGAGTACGCCGCCGTCCTGCGGTCCCGCCTGGCCTACCGGGCCGAGGTGGTGCCCGAGGGCGTGAAACCACCGCCGGGGGCGGCCGAGCTGCTGGTGGAGATCCGGGAGATCTCGCCCCGCTCTGGTCCCGCCAATCCCGCTACCGTGGGCCTGGCAGTGGGGGCCACCGTGGGCGTCCTCAGCGCCGCCTCGGGGAACCGAGGCATGGGTGTCGTTGACGGCCTCTTCTGGGGCCTCATTGCCGGCAGCCAGGCGGCCATGCACAGAGACCGCGTGATGGGCCGCCTCGGCTACCTGCCCCAGGCGGTGTCGGCCGAGGTTCGCCTGGTCCAGCCAGGCAACCCCGAACCGCTCTGGGTGGATTCCATCGACCCCATGGAGGTGGTGGAGGCCATGGATCCGCTGCCCCGATCCCTGCGGGATGACGATGGGCGAATCCGGGAGGAGGAGGCCAAGGCCTTCGCCCGGGTGGTGGTCCAGAAGGCTTCGGCCTTCTTCCGGTGGACCCGCGGCACAGAGCCGCACTTCTACGGAAACGCTGACTCGCCCCGGGAAGCCGCCCCCCCGCGGAGGGACGGGCCACCCCCCACCCCGCCACCCCAGATGACCCCGCCACCACCCCCCGCCGTGCTGCCGCCTCCGCCAGCCCCCCCCAGCGATCCCAAGGTGCATTGATGGAGGCCCGAACCATTCGCTGTTCCGGGTGCGGGGCCGCCGTGCCCTCGGATGCCACCCAGTGTCCCTACTGCCGGGCCCAGCTGGCCACGGTGGCCTGCCCGGGCTGTTTTGCGCTGGCACCCGTGGGGGCCGCCCACTGTCCTGGCTGCGGCGCGGCGCTCGCGCCTCGGACCTCTGTGGTTCCCGATGGGGCGCCCTGTCCCGCCTGCGCCAAGCCCCTGGGCAGCAGCCAGGTGGGAGACCTGCGGGTGAAGGCCTGCCTGGCCTGCGGCGGCCTCTGGTTGGACCGTGAAGTCTTCGAGGAGCTGGGTGCCAGCCGAGAGCGCCAGGGAACCGTTCTGGGGGTCCTGCCGGCTCCGGCGGGGACGCCCGTGGTGGCAGCCCTGGCCGTGCAGTACCGGCCCTGTCCCGCCTGCGCCAAGCTCATGAACCGCACCAACTACGCCAAGCGCTCCGGGGTGGTGCTCGACGTCTGCAAGGACCATGGCCTGTGGTTTGATCGGGATGAGCTGCGTCGAGTGCTCGCCTTCATCGGCGGCGGCGGACTGGACCGGGCCCGGGAGCGGGAGCTGGAGGACCTCAAGGAAGCCCGCCGCGCCCTCGAGCGCCCAGGGCAGGCCCCGGATCCCGCCTTCGCCATGCCGACCCAGCCCACCCACCCCGGCCTCGAGCTCACCGCAGCAGGCCTCCTGGGCCTCGCCGCCGAAGTCGCCGACGCATTCATGCACAGGCACTAGAAAAAAACTCTCCACGAAGGACACGAAGAAAGAATCTTTTCTTATTCGTGTCCTTCGTGGAGAGCCTTTCCTCTTTGCCGAAGCTCAGCCCGCCTGTTTGATGAGCTCGCCGAACTTGTGGGGGTCGAGGCTGGCGCCGCCGACGAGGCCGCCGGCCACCTCGGGGATGCCCAGCAGCTCGGGGAAGCTCTCGGGGGTCACGCTGCCACCGTAGAGGATGGGCACTTCGTAGTCGGTGCAGGCCCCGTGCCGGATGAGCTCGGCGCGGATGAAGGCGTGAGCCTCCTGCACCTGGGGGGCCTCGGCGCGGCGACCGGTGCCGATGGCCCAGACGGGCTCGTAGGCTACCCAGAGGGGGCCGGGGCCGGTCTCAGCGAGGATGGATAGCTGGCGGCCAAGGACATCCAGGGTGGCGCCACTGTCCCGCTCGGCCAGGCTCTCGCCGATGCAGAGGAGGGGCAGCAGGTCCCACTGCCAGGCGGCTTTGATCTTCTTGATCAGGCCCGCATCGGTCTCCCCGAAGAACTGGCGGCGCTCACTGTGGCCGAGCAGCACGCCGGAGCAGCCTACATCCCGCAGCTGGGGCATGGAGACCTCGCCGGTGAAGGCACCCTTGTCCTCGGCGTGGGCGTTCTGGCCGAAGACCTGGAGGCCCCGGGGCCGCACCAGGCCGCTCACCAGGGACAGCAGGGTGAAGGGCGGGGCGATGCCCACTTCGGCACTCCCGCCCTCGGGCAGGCGCAGGAGCAGGTCCTCGCAGAAGGCCTGGGCCTCCCCGGAACGGAGGTTCATCTTCCAGTTGGCGACGACGCAGCGCATGGGGGGCCTCACTTCGAAAGGGCGGCGACGCCCGGGAGCTCAAGACCACTGAGGAACTCCAGGCTGGCACCGCCACCCGTGGAGACATGGGACATCCGGGCGGCGACCCCGGCCTTGTTCACGGCGGCGACGCTGTCGCCCCCACCCACCAGCACGAAGGCCCCGCGGCCGGTGGCTTCCGCCAGCTCCTCGGCCATGGTCAGGGTGCCGCTGGCAAAGGGTGACATCTCGAAGACCCCCATGGGGCCGTTCCAGAGCAGGGTCCGCGCGGCGCGGATCTCCTCGGCGTAGGCGGCCACGGTCTCGGGTCCGATGTCCAGGGCCATGCGCGCCGCCGGGATGTTCTGGTCCAGGGTGATGGCGCAGTCAGCGTCCTCGCTGAAGGCGTCCGCCGCCACATGGTCCAGGGGCAGCAGCAGGCGGGTGCCCTTGGCCTCGGCCTGCTTCAGCAGCTCCAGGGACATCTCCAGCTTGTCCTCTTCGCAGAGGCTCTTCCCGATATCGTAGCCCTGGGCCTTGAGGAAGGTGTAGCTCATGGCGCCACCGATAAGGATGGCGTCGGCCTTGCCCAGGAAGTTCTGAATGAGCTCAATCTTGTCGCTCACCTTGGCGCCGCCGAAGATCACCACCAGGGGCTTGTCCGGGCTGTCGGTGACCTTGCTCAGGGCCTTGAGCTCCTTCTCCATGAGGAAGCCAGCAGCCACGCGGTCCTTGGGGAAGTCCTCCACCATGCCGCTCACGGAGGCGTGAGCGCGGTGGGCGGAGCCGAAGGCGTCATTGACATAGGTGTCGGCCAGGCGGGCCAAGCTGGCGGCGAACTCTTCCTTGTTCTTGGTCTCGCCCTTCTCGAAGCGGAGGTTCTCCAGCAGGAGGATCTGGCCGGGCTGCAGCGCGGCGGCCTCGGCCTCCACGGCCTCGCCGTTGACGTAGCTGGCCAGGCGGCAGTCAAAGCCCTGCTCACAGAGCCACGCGGCCACGGGGGCGGCGCTGTAGGCGGCCTCGAAGCCCTTGCCCTCAGGCCGGCCCAGGTGCGAGGCCAGCACCACGGAGGCACCGCCGTCCAGGAGGCACTTCAGGGTGGGCAGGGTCTCCTTGATGCGGGTGGCATCGGTGATCTTGCCTTCCTTCAGCGGCACATTCAGGTCGGCCCGGAGAAAGACCCGGCTGCCCTTGACGTTGAGGTCGCGCACCGACTGGAAGGCCATGGCTGCTCCTTGTGCTGAGACATCGATTTTGACTGAAGAACCCGGGCCGTGCCGGGCGAAAATCTAACTGGCATGCCACCTTGCTACCGAACCCCCACCGGGGGCGGGTTGGAACCCTACCGCCACAGGGCCCCCGTACTTGTTTGTATCCCCTTCATCCCCTTCATCCCTGTTGAAATGCTTTTTCCTTTACATGGAGGATGCACTGCCTCCGATTCATCCCCTTCGCCCTTGTCGCTTTTCGAAAACGAGGGAAAAGCCAATGAACAGGGATGAAGGGGATGAAGGGGATAAGAAGAGCCCAGTCGCACCGTTGCGTGATCCCGGGCTAAGGCCGCTCGAAGATGCCGATCCACCGGGGACTGTCGCTGGTGAAGGGGCCCCCTGTGTAGTCGCCCAGCACGGTGCGGGGCCGCAGGCCGGCGGTGTGGGCCAGGGCCAGCAGCTCGTCGGGGCGGTAGAGGCGGACGCTCTCGAAGGCTTCCCGGACCTCCCCGGTGGCCAGGCGGGTGAGGGTCATGCGCTTCACCAGGCGGTCCCCCTCCAGGGTGCGGCGGCTGAGCACCCGCACGCCCTGGCGCTCCACGGTGTCTTCCGGTACCAGCGTCCGGGCCGCCCCTTCGGCGTTCAGGTAGTCCAGCAGCAGCACGCCGTCGGGACGCAGGGCCCGAGCCAAGGCCTGCAGCAGGGCCAGGTTCTGGTCGTCATCGAAGTAGCCGAAGGGGGTGAACCACAGGCAGGCGCCAGCCAGGGTCCCCGCCTGCACGGGCAGGGTCCGCATGTCGCCCCGGAGCAGGTGGGGCCTGAGCTTCATTGGGGCCAGGGCCAGCAGGGCCCGGGACAGGTCCATGCCGAAGGCCAGGGGATTGGTGCCGCGGAGGACTTCCAGGTGGCGGCCGGAGCCGCAGCCCAGGTCCAGCACCGGGCCGGATCCCAGCTCGGGGGCGGCCGCCAGGGCCGTGGCGACGGCGGTGCGGGCCTCGCCTGCATCCCGGTGGGCATAGAGCAGGGCGTAGTCACCATCGAACCAGTCTTCGAACCACTCGCCCAAAGCGTGCCTCCCGTCCCCCAGGGTACCCACGCCCGGCGGGGCAGGGGACGGTGTCGGCTACACTGATAGCACCAAAGGATGACCATGCAGCGCCCCGAACGCCTTGAAGACCAGATCCATTTCCTGCTGTCGAGCCTCATTCAGCGAGAGCTGCGGGACCCCGAGCTGGGGTTCCTCACCCTCACGGCGGTGCGCATCACCGGGGACCGCAGCATCGCCCGGGTGTACTTCACCGTGCTGCCCCCTCTGGGCGGTGATCAGGTGGCCCAGAACGGCTTCACCCGCAAGGCCCTGGGCCGGGCGGCGGGCTTCCTCCGCACCCAGCTGGCCATGCGCCTGAAGATGAAGCGGGTACCTGAGCTGCAGTTCTTCCCGGACGGCACGCTGGAAGAGGGCAACCACCTGGAGACCCTGCTTGCAGAGCTAGAGCAGGAGCGGGCCGCCCGACCTCCAGATTCCTTGGCGGAATCTGGAGAGGAAAAATAAAAGCATCCGTGATCAAGACGGGGGGGAGTGGCCTGATGACGATTGCCGGAGCACCCGGTCCGGGGATCCACCTCGTCCACAAGACTGTGGGGCGCAGCAGCTTTGACGCGGTGCGGGACTTCAAGCGCCGCGCTTTCGAGGCGGGCCAGAAGAAGCTGGCCCTGGGTCACGGTGGCACCCTGGATCCCTTCGCCGAGGGCCTCCTGCTGGTGCTGGCGGGGCAGGCCACGCGCCTCATGGATCTCCTGCATCCCCTGCCCAAGACCTACGTGGCCGAGGTCCACTGGGGCCTGGAGACGGATACCTGCGACCTGCAGGGCCTGCCGGTGCTGACCGGCGATGCCACCCACCTCACGCCGGAGGCCCTGGATGCGGCCCTGGCGCCGCTCCTGGGCTGGACCGAGCAGGTGCCGCCCACCACCAGTGCCAAGAAGATCGATGGCGAGGCGGCCTACAAGAAGGCTCACCGGGGCGAAGTCGTGGTCATGAAGCCCTGCCGCGTGTTCCTGCTCTCGGCCCGCTGGCTGGCCCACGACCTGCCCCGCGCCAGCACCCTGGAGCTCACCTGTCGGGGCGGCTACTACGTGCGCAGCCTGGCCCGAGACCTGGGCCAGACCCTGGGCTGCGGCGCTCACCTAGCGGCCCTACGCCGCACAGCCATCGGCCCCTGGGCCGATCCCGGCGAAGGCTTGGAAGGCCTGGTGACTGGTACGGACCTGGTGCCCTGGTGTCCCTCCCGGGTCCTCACGGACGGCGAAGCCGAGCACCTCAACCACGGCCGGGCCATTCCCTTGGGCGAGTTCCTGCCACCCACCTGGGCTCTCCCCGAGGGCTTTCCCGATCCCGGCGCCCCCATGCGTGCCCTGCACCAGGGCCGCCTCGTGGCCCTGCTCAAGCCCACCGAAGACGGCCTCCGCACCTTCGCCAACCTCCGCGGCGGGCTGTAGCGGAACGCAAATTTGGTCGGATGCCGAATGGGTTGCTACCATCAGCGGCGAACCGGTTGGGTCTTTCCCCCGGTGCCTAGGGGACTCCCATGCTGAAGACTCTGCGTTTCCTTCCCCTGGCTGCGTGCCTGGTGGCCATGGCGCCCATGGCTCAGGCCGATGACGCTGCTACCGCAGCCAAGCTGGTGGGCACCTGGGAGGGCAAGTGGCTCTTCGCCGACATGGGCGGCAAGCTGGTGGTGAAGATCGATGCTGCCACCGGCAATGTCCTCAAGGGCAGCTCCGTCTGGTACGGCACCGCCGTGGGCGACTTCTCGGACACCTTTACCAAGGCCAAGGTGAAGGGCCAGA
>CAITBU010000317.1 GCA_903890595.1 uncultured Holophagaceae bacterium
GCCGCCGCCGGGTGCTGGCCTCGGGTTTGGACGAGCACCACGCCGGCGATGGCGATGGTGCCGCCGAGGACGGTGAGGAAGGTGGGGACTTCGCCCAGCCAGACCCAGGCGATGCCGCTGGCGATCACGGGGGACAGGTAGAGGAAGCTCGACAGCACGGAGGCAGACATCCGGGCCAGGGCGAGGTTCCAGAGCAGGTAGGCGATGGCGGCGGGAAAGATGCCCAGGTACACCACAGCCAGCGTGGCGGCGGGGGCAGCGGTCGGGATCTGGTGGACCAGGCCGGGCAGGAAGAACAGCAGGGGCACCGTGCCAGCCCAGATGGAGTAGCAGGTGAAGGCCAGGGCCTCATGGCGCCGGAGCGCCTGCTTCGACAGGATGGAGAAGACGGCGGCAGAGGCGGCGGACAGCAGGATCAGCAGGGCTCCCGGCGTGAAGTGCAGACCCTTGCCACCGCTCAAGGCGATGAGGACGACACCGCCGAAGGCCACCAGGATGCCCAGCCACCCCGTGGCTGTCAGCCGCTCCCGGAGCACCACCGCCGACAGGATCGCCGTGAAGACGGGGCCGGCCGATATCAGCATGGAGGCGGCCCCGGACTGAACGGTCAGCTCGCCGAAGTTGAGGGCTAGGTGGTACAGGCTGATGCCCAGGATGCCGGCCAGGGCGATGTGCGGCAGGTCCCGCCACGCCGGCAGCGGCATGCGCCGGGCCAGGGCATAGAGGGCCAGCACCAGGGAGGCGGTGCCGAAGCGCAGCAGGGCCAGTTCTCCGGGGCCGTAGCCATCGGCGCCGGGCAGGCCCGCTGGGGTGAGGCGCATGCCCGCCCGGATGCCGGCAAAGGCCGAAGCCCACAGCAGGAGCAGGCCGGCGATGGCCAGGCCGGTGCGGGGATCGCGCTGGTGGCTCATGCGCCCAGCTTCGCCCTCAGCGCAGCACAGGCCCTGGCCCGGTGGCTGAGGGTGTGCTTGCTGGCGGCCGCCAGCTCGCCGAAGGTCTGGTCGGCGCCCTCCGGGAGGAAGATCGGGTCATAGCCGAAGCCCTGGCTGCCCCGGTGCGCGAGGGCCAGGCTGCCCTCCACGGCACCACTGACGGTGCAGCGCTCCCCGGCGGTTCCCCCCAGGGGCACCCAGGCCAGGACGCACACAAAGCGGGCCGTGCGGGCGGCCCCCTCGGGCAGCAGGTCCAGCAGACGCTGGTTGCGCTCGGCGTAGGAGCTCAGGTCCTGGGCGAAGCGGGCGCTGAGCACCCCTGGACCGCCCCAGAGGGCATCCACGCAGAGCCCCGAGTCATCGGCCAGCACAGCGTCCACGGACTCGGTGCCGTGGGCCAGCCACCAGGCCCGCGCCCCCTCGGCCTTCTGCAGGGCATTGTCCTGGAAGAAGGCCCCGGTCTCCGGCAGCTCCGGTGCCTCGGCGGGCCAGGGCACCAGCGTGAAGCCCGGCAGCAGCGCCGCAAACTCGCGCAGCTTGCCGACATTCCGGGAGGCGAGCAGGACCCTCAGCATGGGGGGCGTCCAGAAACGAAAACGCCAACCGCAGAGGACGCAGAGAGCGCAGAGAAGGACAAGGGGATGCCAGGCACAGCCCAGCCATCGGTGCGGCTGCCAGCGGCCTGTGTTGCTTTTCCTCTGCGTCCTCTGTGTTCTCTGCGGTTAAACGTCTTTATCAGCACCCGATCACCTCGGTATACCAGCTGCGGGCGCGTTCGGGGGTCATGGGGCCGTGGACCAGGGCGCGGCCATCGGCGAAGAGGGTGATCTCATCGGCGCCTTCGCGGCCTCGCAGCATCATCCCGGCCAGCTTCCAGGCCGTGCCGGTGCGGGTCTCCAGGCGATCCTTCAGCGTGGCGAGGTCGAGCTTTCCGGGCGGGTTCACGCGGATCTGCACACCCTCCAGGCCGCAGAGGGGGCTGGCCTTGAGGGTCCAGCGGGCGTCCAGGAACTCGGTGACGCGCTCCGTGCAGAAGCGGCAGCGGGACTTGGGTGGATTCAGGAACTGGCGCTCGTCCCGCCAGAAGTCAAAGCGGGCCAGGTCGGCGTGGGGCGTCTTCCCGGTGAGCACCTTCATGGCTTCCAGGGCCGCCCAGCTGCCGATGATGCCCACGGTGGGACCGAGGACCCCGGCGCTGTCACAGGTGTCCACATCCCCGCCGGCGGGAGGCTCCTCCAGCAGGCAGCGCAGGCAGGGCGTGTGGGGTGGGTGCAGGGGCCAGACCAGGCCTTCACCGCCAATGGCCCCGGCGTAGATCCAGGGCGTCCCCGTGAGGATGGCCACGTCGTTGATGAGGAAGCGGGCCTCGAAGTTGTCCGTGCCGTCACAGATGAGGTCGAAGCCGGAGAGCAGCTCCCGGGCATTGCCGCTGGTGAGGTCCGCCACCACGGCCAGGAGGTCCACGGTGCTGTTGGCCTCGGCCAGCCGTCGGGCGGCCACCTCGGCCTTGGGCTGGCCCAGGTCGGCCTCGCCGTAGAGCAGCTGCCGCTGGAGGTTGCTCTCCTCCACCAGATCCCGGTCGATGAGCGTGAGGTGCCCCACCCCCGCCCGAGCCAGCCAGGGGGCGATCACCGAGCCCAGTGCACCCATGCCCAGCACCGCCACCCGCTTGGACCGCAGGCCCTCGTCAGCCTCCCGGCCGAGAAAAATGCGCTGCTTGGCGTAGCGGGTGGACATGGGTTAAGGATAGCGGGGTGACTGGGCTGTCAGGTGTCGGCAAAGAGGGGCTCTCGGCTGTCAGCTGTCAGCTATCAGCCAAAGAAGGGGCTCGACCCACTCGGGCGGCGAGGCTGACAGCCAATAAAAAAAGGACGGCGCCCCGCAGGGCGCCGCACCGATGAAGCTGATAGCCGATAGCTGATAGCCGATAGCTGATAGCCGATAGCCGATAGCTAAAGAGCTAGTTCCCCACCTGACCGGACTCGGCCAGGGACTTCTCGTACTCGGCCTGGAGGCGGCCGGCGTCGGAGATGGCGAACTTGTAGACGTACTCGAAGCGGTCCGCACCCTTGGTCAGGGCGATGATCACTTCGTAGACGCCTTCGCTGGTCACTTCGAAGGGGCTGGCGATGACGTTGAAGGTGCCTTCCTTGGCGCCATCGGGGATCTGCACGTCGCTGTCGCGGATCACGTCCTTGCGGTCGCCGGTGGGGCTGACGATGGAGAAGCCGAACTTGAACTGGCCGTCCATGCGGGAGAAGCGGGTGTAGAAGCACACCTTGGGCAGGGTGAAGGGCACCTGGGGGACCACGATGTGGTGGTCGTAGAGGCCCATGAGTGAGGTCTTCCCGCCCATTTCCTGGCGGATGTCATCACAGAGCAGGGTGAATTCGTGCTTGGGGGCCTTGATCTGAACTTCTTGCATGGGGTCTCCAGTAGAGGGGGTCATCCTAAGGGTGAGGGGTCAGTTTACCCTTGAAGCGAGCCCCATCCAACCCTCGGTTGTATGTGGGCAGGGAGGCTCCATGCGGCACTGGCTCGGAATCCTACTGACAACCCTGGTTCTCCAGGCCCAAGACGTACGGATTCAGATTCTTGGAACAACTGATATGCACGGTCATGTGGCCGCAGAGGACACCTTCACCCTGCAGCCTGTCCCGCAGGGCTGGGCCCGGATCGCCACCCTGATCCGCCAGAAGCGGGCCCAAAACCCCGCCACGGTGCTGGTGGACTGCGGCGACACCCTGCAGGGCGAACCCCTCAACTACGTGCGCAATGTCCTCCGGCGGGACCTGCCGGAGCCCAGCGTCGCCATCATGAATGCCCTGGGCTATGCGGCCACGGTGGTCGGCAACCATGACTTTGACTTTGGCCTGGACGTGCTCCGGGAGGCCGAGAAGCAGGCCGCCTTCCCCTTCCTGGGCGCCAATGTGGTGGCCCCCAAGGGTCGACCAGGTTTCCCCACCCATGTGGTGGTGACAGTGGCCGGGGTGCGGGTGGCCCTGGTGGGTTTCACCACGCCAGGGGTGCCTTGGATGACCGAGGCCGGAGGCTACGGGGACCTCGCCTTCCGCGACATCGTAGCCACCGCCCGGGAGCTGGTGCCCCGCCTCCGGGACAAGGAGAAGGCTGACGTGGTGATCGCCCTGGTGCACGCCGGGCTGGGCACCCTGGACGGCCCCGGCAGTGACGAGACCGCCGCCCTCCGCCTGGCGGAGCAGGTGCCGGGCCTGGATGCGATCTTAGCCGGCCACACCCACCAGCCCCTGGCGGTGGAGCACAAGGGTGTGCCCATTGTGCAGGCCCAGGCCTATGGGCGGGCCCTGGCGGTGGTGGACCTGGATCTGCGCAAGGAGAAGGGCCGCTGGCGGGTGCTGGCCTCCACCGGCAGGCTCGAGCGGCCGGATGCTGCAACTCCCATCGACCCCGAACCACTGGCCCTCACGGCCGAGCTGCGGGCCGCCACGGACCGCTACCTGGATACCGCCGCCACCAACCTGCAGGTGGACCTGGACAGCCGCTGGTCCCGCATGGAGGACACGCCGGTGCTGCAGCTGCTCCATCAGGTGCAGCGCCAGGCCACGGGGGCGCAGCTGTCCGCTGCCGCCTGCCCCGGCCCCCGGATCTTCATCCCCAAGGGCCCCACCAGCGTGCGGCAGTTCTGGACCCTGACCCCCTACGAGAACCGCCTGGCCCGCATCCGCATCACGGGGGACCAGCTCCGCCGCTACCTGGAACACTCGGCCCGGCACTACGCCTTCAGCTGGGAGCCGGAGCTCTACGACCCGGCGGTACCCTTCTTCAACTTCGACACGGTGGACGGCGTGAACTATGCCCTCAACCTGGGCCGACCCGTGGGGAGCCGGGTGCAGAACCTGACCTGGCAGGGGCAGCCCGTGAAGCCCGACCAGACCTTCACCCTGGCCATCACCACCTACCGCCTGCGGGGCGGGGGCGGGTACATGGCTGCCATGGGCTTCACCGGCCAGGCCGAGACCGTGACCAAGACCAGCCTACGGAACCTATTGCTGGACCACGTCCTGGCCCGCCCCAACCTCCAACCCACCACCACCAACACCTGGCGGACCATTCCCTACCTCGACCGCGAACGGGTGCTGAACCTGGCGAAGTGAGGTCTTTGCGTTGATCTTTTAGCTTTTCTGCAGCTTCGCCGCAAAGGTGCGGACGCGAACTTCCAGGGCGGCGGGGCCTAGGCCTTCTTCTTCCAGGAGGCGGGTGGCGTCGCCGTGGTGGACCAGGTGGTCGGGCACGGCGCAGCGCAGGATTGGGCGCAGCAGGCCGGCGTCGCCCAGGGCCTCGGCCACGGCCGTCCCGAACCCACCGGGGGCGCAGCCCTCTTCCAGGGTGACGGTGCCTCGGCAGCGGGCGGCCCACTCGAGGATGAGGGGCGCATCCAAGGGCTTCACGAAGCGGGCGTTGATGACGGCGCAGGAGAGGCCTTCCAGGGCGAACCGCTCGGCCATGGCCAGGGCCGGTTCCACCATGCTGCCCAGGGCGCAGAGGAGGAGATCCTCGCCCTCTCGCAGCAGCTCGCCCTTGCCCACGGGCAGGGCGGTGATGGGCTCCTCAAGGACTACGCCCCGGCCATTGCCCCGGGGATAGCGCAGGGCGGCGGGGTGGCCGCAGTAGAGGGCGGTCATGAGCATCCGCCGCAGCTCGTTCTCGTCCCGGGGGGCCATGAGGACGATGTTCGGCAGGCAGCGCAGGTAGGCCAGATCATAGAGGCCGTGGTGGGTAGGACCGTCGGCACCCACGATGCCAGCCCGGTCCAGGGCGAAGGTCACGGGCAGGTCCTGGAGGCACACGTCGTGGGCCACCTGGTCGAAGCCACGCTGGAGGAAGGTGCTGTAGATGGCC
>CAITBU010000318.1 GCA_903890595.1 uncultured Holophagaceae bacterium
CTCGTCGGAGGCCGGATGCCAGTGGCACTCGGGGGGCAGGGAGAAGGGTCCGCGCTCCCCCAGCTCCTGCAACAGGGTGGCTCGGTCCTCGAGGCTGGCGGAGCTGCCGTGGACGCCGTGGCAGACCAGGCCCTCGTCGCCTTGGTAGGCCACCACCAGGGCGCCCGGCAGGACCAGCTCCTGGAGCACCTCGATGAAGCCCTGGATGAGGCGGGAGGTGTCGTGGTCGGCGGTATACAGGCGGGCCAGGGAGTCCCGCAGGGCGGTCTCCACCAGGCGCTGCTCCAGGGCCTTGGCCAGCTGGAACTGGATGGCCTCCACGGTGAAGCCCTCCTGGGCCAGCTTGGAGGGCATGCGGGGCACCCGGGGCGGGGGCGTCTGGGCGGCCAGGGTCTCGGTGACTTCCACCACGTGGTCGAGGTCCCGGCCCTTCACGAGGAAGCGGTCAGCCCCGCAGGTCTTGGCCCAGAAGCGGGCCAGACCCGTGCCCTGGGCGGTGAGCAGCAGGACCGGCAGGTGGCGCGTGGCGCGGTCGTCCTTGAGGAGGCGGCAGAACTGATACCCGTCCAGCAGGGGCATGACACAGTCGCTCACCACCACGTCCGGCGACTCGGAGGCCAACACGATGAGTGCCTCGGCGCCGTTCTTGGCTTCCAGGGTCATGTGCCCATGCCGCTGGAAGAGGTGGCGGAGCAGGCTCAGCTGGATGGGATTGTCGTCCACCAGCAGTACCTGGAGCGCCTTGGGGGTCCTGGCAGCCGAGTTCGTCATAGACTCCATCTATCGATATCTGGAGGGGTAAGCATGAGCATGGTCCTATTGGTTTGATGACAGTATTCAGTAACGATAGCGGAGAGAGGCCCCCAGCATGACCGGAGATCAGAAAAAAACAAGATTGGCCCGAACCCTCCGGAAGGCTCGGTAGGCGTGGACGGACCCCTGCTCCTGGCGCTGTCCAGAATTTGGTTGCGGGAGCGGGGAGAGGTTCCGCTGGACGGGGCCTGGGCCTCGGGTCGGGCGCTGGGCCTTCGGTGGGCTGGGCGCAAGGGCGCTGAGGCCTGGGTCCTGCTGCTGCAGCCGAAAGCAGAGCTGTGGCTGTTGGGGACCGATCACCCGGCCTGGCTGCACCTGCAGGCGGAGGCCCCGAAGGACAGCGGCAAGCTGTGGGGGCCGTGGCTCCAGGGCGCGCGTCTCCGGGCCGTGGAAGGCGACCCGCGGGAGCGCTGGCTGGGGCTCGTGTTCCAGCGGCGCGCCATCACCGGCCGGGCGGAGACCCTACGCATCGCCTACCAGGCCATTCCGGGTCGAGCCGGCATCCGGGTGGATGGCCTCCTGGACACCCAGGTGCCGCGCCTGGGCCTGGGCAGCCCCTTTCCTGCGGCCCCGCCGGAGCCAACCATGGACCCGCCGCCCCTCGGCCGTTGGCGGGAGCGCTGGGGCGCCAACCTGGATGCCGCCCTTGCGGGCCTCGAGCCCGAGGTGCTGGAGGGCGAGGGGGACCTGCTGGCCCGCCACCGCGCCTGGTCTGAGGCTCGCGCCGAGGCCCTGGTGCTGGGTCCCTCCCGGGCGGCAGCAGAGCGACGCCTGCAGGTCGAGTCCGCCCGCCTGGAGCGGCTGGCCCAGGCCTTGGAGCGGGACCGCGCCCGGCACGGAGCGCTGCTGACTCTGAAGGCGCAAGCCGCCCGGCTGTCTGCTGAGCTCTACCGCCTGAAGGGGGCCACGGGTGAAGTTCAGTTACTGGATGGTTCCACCCTCCAGCTGCCGCAAGGCAAGTCCGCCGAGTTCGCCGTCCAGGATTGGTTCAAGGCTGCCAAGAAGGCCGAGCGGGGCCTGGCCCGGGTGGCGGAGCTGGAGGTCGAGCTGCGGCGGGAGCGGGCGGTCTGGGCCCTGCGGCAGGCGAATCCCAGCGAGCTCCTTGCGCCGGGGGTGCCCCCTGCGCGACAAGGGAAGGTGAAGGCTGCGGACAAGGGGAAGGGGGCGAAGCGGATGGAGGCAGGCGGCAAGCGCAAGGACGGCAAGGGCCTGGCCTTCCGTAGCGTCATGGTGGATGGCTTCGAGGTACTCATCGGCAAGGGTGACGCCGAGAACGATCAGCTCACCTTCAAGGTGGCCGACAACCTGGACGTGTGGTTCCACGTGGCCAGTGTGCCCGGCAGCCACGTGGTGATCCGCAATCCCGACAAGCTGAGCGAGCTGCCCCGCCACGTGCTGGAGCGCGCCGCCGAGCTGGCCGCCTTCCACAGCAAGGCCCGGGACGGCGGGAAAGTGGAAGTGCACATGGCCCGCATCGCCGACATCAGCAAGCCCCGGGGCTTTGCGCCGGGGAAGGTGATCCTCAAAAAGTGGGTGGGGATTCGGGTGTATCCCAAGCCGTGAGGGGTTTCCCTGAAAAAAAAATGAAGAACCCGATTATCGGCTAGGCTCAGCCCCAGCCAATCAAGAGCGGAAGCGGAACCGCAGATGACGCAGATGACGCAGATGGGCGAGGACCCATCCCAGCTTTTCAAGTCCAGAAGCGGATCCACAGATTTCACAGATTCCACAGATTGCGCGCCGACCCACCCTCCGCATGAGCCCGCCGAAGGCGGCTTCCGGCAGTGCCGGAAGTCAGCCTGGGGTGCCACGGCCGCGCCCCCCAAGAGGCGCGGCAGCGGCGCCCCAGGCTGGAGCCCATGCTGGATGCGCCATTTGCCCTATCCCCGTGCTCCCCGTGCATCCCCGGCTAAGGTACTTTCTCTCTCTGTGTAATCTGTGAAATCTGTGGATAACCCATTCA
>CAITBU010000319.1 GCA_903890595.1 uncultured Holophagaceae bacterium
CGCCACTGCTCGATGGTGCGGTGAGCTGTCCAGTAGACCTCTTCCGCCTGGAAAAAGATCTGCAGCTCACGCGGATCGATGGTCCAGGTCTCGTCTGTGAAGGCAACTGTGCCCTGGGGCGTAAGCAGCGGCTCGGGGGCGAGAAAGTCTCGTTCCATCAGGGTTTCCGGGGGTGAAGCTTCCATCCTAGCAGGAGGCAGGCCGCTGCAAGGCCTGCTGCGATAAGGGGCAGCAGCAAGGCACTGCGGGCGGGGGTGTGGATGGGGCGCCAGGCCAGGGTCAGAGTTCGGGCTCCCTCGGTCAGCGGTTCACCCCAGAGCTCGAAGCGGCCGTCCTCGCGGAACACGCCGGACTTGCCGGTGAGGGTGGCGCGGAGCAGGGGCACACCCAGTTCGGTGGCGCGGAGCCGGATCTGGACGGCGTGCAGGTCCGTGGCCACGGTGCGGTCGAACCACCCATCGTTGGTGTGGTTGGTGAGCAGGTCGGCCCGGCCCAAGGTCAGGCCCCAGCGGGCCCGGGCGGGGCTGAGGGCCTCGCTGCAGATAAGGGGGTGGATGCGCAGCTCGCCGCCCGGTGCAGGCACGCTGAAGGCGCAGTCCGAGGACAGCTCGCCGGGCTCCTGAGAGGTGAACCCCAGCTGCTGGTCCAGCCAGTGGCGCAGGGGCGCGGGTCCCGGCATGCGTTCGCCGAAGGGCATGGGGTCGGTCTTGGCCTGGAGGAACATGGGCCGGCCGGCCACCTCGCCGCGCACCAGGTTGAGAAGGCCGCCCTCGGTGCCGAATAAC
The DNA here is from genome assembly GCA_903890595.1 of uncultured Holophagaceae bacterium. GTDB lineage: Bacteria > Acidobacteriota > Holophagae > Holophagales > Holophagaceae > Geothrix. The sequence goes on from CAITBU010000319.1 coordinate 786, forward strand.
CAGGCGATGCCCCGCCGGGAGGCCTCGGCGGCCAGGCGCGGATCCGGGTTCCGGTCGTCCCGCCCCAGTACGGCGCTCTCGGGCCACAACAGCAGGGTCGGTCGCTCCACTTTGGGCAGGCCCTGCTCCCGCAGGACCGCATCGCTGCGGCGCCAGAGGTCGGCTTCCATCCCCGCAGCGCGCTGGCCCGGGATGAAGTTGGGCTGGATGAGCACCGCATCCACCTGGCGCTGCGAGTCCCGAGGCAGCAGCTGCCAGGCGCCGCCCAGGGTGACGAACAGCCCCAGCGCCAGGGCCAGCCCCGCCAGGGTGCGCCGGAGGGGGGCACCTTCAACCAGGCTGGCTGCGGTCCAGGCCCCCACGCCCCAGGCGAGGGCCGCCAGGCCGTGGCTACCAAGGAAGGCGGCGCTGCGGGCGGTCCAGGGCAGGGCCCCGAAGGCTGAACCCCAGCTCCAGGTGTAGATGTGGAAGCCCCAGGCCTCCCAGACCAGGATGGCCAGAGCGGCACCCACAGCTGCAGCGGGAGCCCCCGCTCGCTTGAAGAGGGTCCGGGCAGCGAGGACCACGAGCAAGAAGCCCAGGGCCTCATAGCCGTAGAAGAGACCTCCGCCCAGCAGGGCCACGGCCCAGGGCAGGCCGCCCTTGGTGGCGAGGGTGGCGGGCACCCAGTAGAAGATGAGGATCAGGCCGCCCACCAGGGACAGCCAGAGCCAGAAGGCCTTCCGCCCCCGGAAGGCCGCCTCCAGGAGCAGAATCGGGAAGAGGAGGGCGGCCACTGGCTCAAGCCAGCCGCCCAAGGCCTCGGGGAAGCGGAAGCCCAGCACGAAGATCCCCGCCAGCACAGCGGCCTCCAGGGGCCGCAGCAGCCAACCCGTGCGCTCTTGGGCGATCACCAGCCCCGCCGGGCTGCTTCGAAGCAGGCGATGCCCGCGGCCACGGCGGCGTTGAGGCTCTCGACGCCTTGGATGGGGATGGCCAGGCGCTGGACGCCGGCAGGCAGGCTCAGGTCCGCCCAGCCATGACCCTCATTGCCCACCCAGAGGCGCAGGGGTTCCCGCAGATCGGCTTCGGCCAGGGGCCGGGCACCGGGCCCGCCGTCGAGGGCGTACCAGTGGCCGCCGTCGGGCACCATGCCCGCGACCCGGCGGAGGGGCAGCAGGAAGGCCGCGCCCATGCTGCCCCGCAGGGCCTTGGGGTGGAAGGGGTCAGCACAGCCCGGTCCCAGGAGGACCTCCTGGAAGCCAAAGGCGGCGGCGCTGCGCAGCACAGCGCCGAGGTTGCCCGGGTCCTGAATGCCCCAGGCGCCCAGGACCCGCTGGGCCAGGGGGCCGATGGGGCCGGTGGCCAGGTCCATGACGAGGGCATGCTCCGGCGGGCTCCCGGCGTCGGCCAGCTCGCGCATGAGCGCCTCGCCCAGCACCAGGGTCTCGAGGCCGAGGGTGGCCTCTTGGGGATGGGGCTCGGCAGTCTCCAGCCGGAGCCAGAGGGACGGCCGCAGGCGCTGGCCGGCCGGGGTGTCCCGGGCTTCGAGCCAGGCGGTGATGAGCTTCTCTCCGAGCAGCACCGTGGCCGTCCGCTTCGCACCCCCGGGCCGCAGGCGGTCCAGGAGGTCGCGGAAGCGCGGATTGGCCTTGCTGGTAAGGGTCGGGGGCATGGGGAAACCTAGCTTGGTTCCAGACTACCTGTTCGTAGGAATGGCGGGGATGCCCAGGTGCGGGCTGTTCGCCCCCGCTGGTCTGTGATCATCTGCCGGTCCCCCCGGTGGATGGCCTTCGGTTCGGGGATCCGGTTTAGACTATCCGCTACCTCAGCGTCTCTTCTCGCATTCCCGTCCGCCGCCATCGCCAGGAGTTCCGATGCAACCTTTTGTTCCTTCCGACCAGAACCTGCGGGAGTTCTCCCTGCGGGCCGTGCTCATCGGCCTCGTCATGGCCGTGGTGCTCGGCTCCGCCAACGCCTACCTGGGCCTGAAGGCGGGCATGACCATCGCCGCCACCTACCCGGCGGCGGTCATCGGCATGGCCCTCATCAAGCTGATGAAGGGCACCATCCTTGAAGAGAACATGGCCCGCACTGTGGGTAGCATCGGCGAGTCCGTGGCTGCCGGCGCCATCTTTACCATCCCCGCCTTCGTCATCAGCGGCATCTGGCCGAAGTTCTTCACCATGGGGAACTACGTAACAAGCTCCCTGATCATGTTCGCCGGCGGCGTGCTCGGCATCATGTTCGTGGCCCTGCTCCGCCGGGTCATGGTCGAG
>CAITBU010000320.1 GCA_903890595.1 uncultured Holophagaceae bacterium
ACCCTGGGCAGCCTCGCCGCCAAGGACAGCATCGCCAACGCCGATGTGGCGGCCGGCGCTGCCATTGCCACCAGCAAGCTGAGCGGAGCAGTAACCAGCATCTCCGGGCACGGTCTAGCCGCCGTGGCCAGCAGCGGCGCCTACACCGATCTCAGCGGCAAGCCAACGCTGGCCACGGTAGCCAGCACCGGAAGCTATGCCGACCTGACCAACAAGCCCGCCCTGGCCACTGTGGCCACCAGCGGGAGCTACAACGACTTGACCAACAAGCCCACCATGGGCACGGCGGCCCTGCTGGACAGCGGCACGGCCACCGGCAACGTGCCTGTGCTGGACAGCACCGGCAAGATTCCCAGCAGCCTCCTCACCGTGAACGGGCTCAGCTACAAAGGCAGCATCGACTTGGCCGCCGATCCGGCTACACCTGTCGAAGCTTCTGGCAGCTACTACATTGTCTCCGTGGCGGGCAACCAGACCCAAGGCAGCAGCCTCGCCTACGCTGCGGGTGACTGGATGATCTCCAACGGCACCGCCTGGGACAAGATCACCAACGGTGCCACCGTGGCTAGCGTGGCGGGCAGAACCGGCGCCGTGCTGCTAAGTAGTGCGGATCTGGCGGATTTCAGCAGCGCCACCAAGACCAGTGGCAATGTGCTCACCTGGAATGGCACCAAGTGGGCCCCGGCTGCGGCCACTGGCGGCAGCGTCGCCGTTTCGGCACCCCTGGCCAGCAGTGGTGGTGCCTCACCCACCCTCAGCCTGCCTGCGGCGGCTTCGGGCGTGGATGGCTATCTCAAGGGCGCCGACTGGGTGGCGTTTACGGCCAAGGGCACGGTGAGCAGCATTGCCACCAGCGGCCCCCTCACCGGCGGTCCCATCGCGGGCACCGGCACCCTGGGAATCAACAAAGCCACGGCGTCTGCGGACGGCTACCTGGCTGCGACAGATTTCACCAGCTTCGCCACCACCACGACCTGGGGCAACCATGCCCTCGGTGGTTATCTCAAGGCGGATGGCAGTGTGACGGCCAGCGACGCCCTGAACCTGGGCGGCCACGCCATCACCAATCTGAGCACCCCCGCCAATGCCAGCGATGCCGCAACCAAGGCCTATGTGGACAACATGACCGGCGGCCTGGTCTGGCGGGCCTCTGTTACGAACCTGACTGCCTCGGATCCGGGGGCAGCGGGCAACAGCGGCAATCGCTTCGTGGACCTCACGAACTGGAGCGGACTGGGCCTCAACAACATCGTGCTCTCCAATGGATCTACTTGGAGCCTGGCGGGGACTTCAACGACCAAGGACGCCGTCTTCGCCAGCGTGCCCGCCAACGGCTATGTCTTCAACGGCACCAACTGGGTCCAGTTCAGCAGCGGCACGACTTACACTTTTGGCAGCAGCTTCGTGAACAACTCCAACACCATCACTCTGGCTGCGGATGGCGTTGCCTCTACCCACCTAGCCACCGGTGCGGTGACAGCAGCCAAGATCGCCGCCATGGGGGCCACTTCGGGCCAGGTACTCAGCTACAACGGCACCCAGTGGGCACCCTCCAGCGCCGCTGCCGGGACCGTCACCAAGGTCACCGCGGGTACCGGCCTAACAGGTGGCGACATCACCAGCACGGGCACCCTGGCTCTTGCGAACACCAGTGTCAGCGCCGGCACCTACGGCCGGGCCAATGTCACCGTCAATGCCCAGGGTCAGATCACGGCGGCTTCCAATGGCAGCAGCATCGACCTAGCTTCCGAGGTCACGGGTGTGTTGCCCTTGACCCAGGGCGGCACGGGCACCAACAGCCAGGCAGGGGCAGCCAACGCCATCCTGCCTGCCCAGGCCTCCAACAGCGGCAAGGTGCTGACCACCGACGGCAGCAACGCTTCCTGGAGCAGCGCGCCCGCCACGCAGTGGACCACTACCGGCACCACCATCGGCTACGCCACCGGCCCGGTGGGCGTCGGTACCACCTCTCCCAATGCCAATGCCGAGCTGGAAGTCAGCAGCACCACCAAGGGCTTCCTGCTGCCCCGCGTGGCCCTGGTGGCCACCAACAACCCCGCGCCCATGAGCGCCCATGTGGCCGGCATGATGGTCTTCAATACGGCCACGGTCAATGATGTGGCACCAGGCTTCTACTTCAACTCGGGCAGCTTCTGGACCAAGGCGGTGTCCACCGCCGTGCTACCCATCATCAGCACCACTGCCGCAGGCAGCATCACCCAGAACACAGCCAGCTCCGGTGGCAATGTGAGCGCCGATGGCGGCGCCTCGGTCACGGCCTACGGCGTGTGCTGGAACACCAGTACCAACCCCACCATCAGCAACGCCAAGACCAACGAGGGCTCGGGCCTCGGCACCTTCGCCAGCTCCCTCACAGGCCTGAGCGTGGCGACCCAGTATTACTACCGCGCCTACGCAACCAACAGTGTGGGCACGGCGTATGGTCCCCAGGCGACCTTCACCACCTTGCCTAATGTGCCCACCGTTTCGGCGACTACGGCCGCCAGCACCATCGGCGACACCACTGCCACCAGCGGTGGGACGATCTCCTCCAATGGCTCCGGCACCATCACGGCCGAAGGTGTGTGCTATGCCACCACCACCTCACCCACAATCAGCAACGGCCTGGCAGCAGCCGTGAGCATCGCCCAGTCCGGGGCCTTCACGGCCAACCTGACGGGCCTCACGCCTGGCACCTTCTACTATCTGCGGGCCTATGCCACCAACGCTGGCGGCACCACCTATGGGGCCCAGGTAACGTTCACTACCCTGACCATCCCGACGGTGACCAGCGCGGCCACCAGCAGTGTGACCTCCACCACAGCCAGCTCCGGCGGCACCCTCAGCGCCAACGGTGGGACCACGATCGCCGCCAATGGGATCTGCTGGAGCACCACCAGCGGACCCACGGTCGCCCTCAGCACCAAGACCAGCAATACCGTGGGCTCAAGCTGGATCAGCGCAATGACTGGCCTGACTCCCGGTACCACCTACTATGTGCGGGCCTACGCCACCAACAGCGTCGGCACCGGCTACGGCACTGAATCCAGCTTTACGAGCCTGGCAATGCCCACCCTGACGACGACGGCCACCAGCGCCATCGCCGCCACCTCAGCCACCTCCGGAGGCACCATCACTGCCACGGGCGGCGCCACGGTTACCGCCGCCGGGGTCTGCTGGGGCACCTCCAGCGCCCCGACAACGGGCAACAGCACTGCCGCTGGCAGTGCAAACTCGGGGACCTTCACGGCCAGTCTCACGGGCTTGACTCCTGGCACGCTCTACTACGTTCGGGCCTACGCCACCAACAGCGTAGGCACCACCTACGGGGCAGAGGTCAGCTTCACCGCCTTGCCGGTGGTCCCGACCCTGAGCACCACGGTGCTCAGCAGCATTACCGCAACCAGCGCCACCTCTGGAGGGTCCATCAGCGCCACCGGCGGTGCCAGCATTACTGCCAATGGCCTGTGCTGGAGCACCAGTACGAGTCCTACCATTGCAGACACTAAAACCACAGATGGGCTCGTGCAAGCTGGCAGCTTTACCAGCAGCCTCACTGGACTGACCGAAGGTCTGGTCTACTATGTCCGCGCCTACGCCACCAACGCGGCCGGCACTGCCTATGGTAGTGAGCTCTCCTTCACGGCCGAGAACTCCCTGACGTTTACCTACACGGGTGCACAGCAGACCTTCACCGTCCCGACGGGGGTCACCCTGGTGACCATTGAGTGCTGGGGTGCTTCCGGTGGCGATGGGTTTACCGCTGGCGGCAAGGGCGGCTACGCAAAGGGCGTGAAGACCGTGACCGCCGGCAGCAACATCTATGTCAACGTCGGCGGCCAGGGCTCGAGTGGCGGGGGCGACGGTGTGCAACTCACGGTAAGTGGTGGCTGGAATGGCGGGGGCAGCGGCTATAGCGACAGCGGAAACAAATGGGGCAAAATAGGCGGTGGTGGGGGTGCCAGCGATGTGCGTCCCGATGTTATTGGCTACTCCTACACCCAGACCTCGCACACGCCATTTATCGTCGCAGGGGGGGGTGGCGGCGGAACCTCTGATAGCAGCCTCTCAGGCTTTGCACTCAACCAAACGGCCTATCCCGGGGGTGATGGAGGTGGAGACGCCGGTGGCAATGTTCCCATGACGGCCTATTCCTGGGTCATGGGTGGCAGAGGGGGGAATAACTTCACACTCCCCAATGACACGCGGTCCGTGGGGGGATATGGCTGGGGGGACCTCGTCGGTTCCACTGGTGCCTGGGGCGGTGGTGGCGGGTCTGGTTTCCAGGGCGGCGACGGTGGCAAAATGGCTGCCGGCGGTGGCGGTTCGGGTTATATAGGCCGAAGCGGTTATGGTGGCGGCATGAACCTGGTTGGAGGCTCCTACGGCACCCTGACCCCTGGCCTCAACACCGGCAACGGCAAAATCAAGATCACCTGGTAAGGGTTGCTCCCGAGGCCGCCGCCAGGGTTTTCCTGGCGTTGGTCCAGGGGACTACCAGAAGGGAAACGGTCTACCCTCAATGTCATTCCAAGTGGAAGTCAGTGCCGGTCGGATCACCTTGCTGATCCAGGGCGTGTTCGGCCCGCCGGAGGCCACCCTGCTACGAGATGCGCTCCTGCCGTTGCTCCAGGGTCGGCGCCGGGATCTGGTGCTGGATCTGTCCCGCCAGATGCCGCTGGACGCCGCCGCATTGCGGGCGATTCAGGACCTGCAGGCCTTTGCGCACCTCATGGATCGGCGCTTGATCCTCCGCCATGGGGATGAAGCAGAGCCAGCCCTTTCCAGCCTCTTTGGGAGGCCTTGAGAACCAGGTGGCGCAACCGGCCTTGCCTAGGAGGCCAGGGTTGGCAACAGCATCCGTGCGGTGGTCCCGTGCCCCTCTACACTCTCCAGCTCCAGGCGCCCCCCAAGCAGGGTGGCAATGGTGTGCACCAGCGAGAGGCCCAGTCCCAGTCCGGGGGCCTGTCCCGCATTGCTGCCCCGGAAGTAGCGGTTGGTGATCTGCTCCAGCTGGTCGGCGGGAATGCCCTGGCCGTGGTCAATGACTTCCAGACGCACCCAGCCCTCCTTGACGCTCCCGACGACCTCAACAGCCCCGGCCGCCGGGGAGTACTTCAGGGCATTGCTAATCAGGTTCTGAAGGGCGGTATCCAGCAGGTCCCGGTCACAGGGATAGCTCGCTGGCAGGTCGCCGACCCGCAGGGTGATCTTGCGATCGGGAGCGGTCTCCCAGGTGCGCTGGGCTAACTCGGAGAGGCACTCCGTCAGGGACACATGGGTGATCTGGGGTTCCCAAAGGCCCGAGGTGATGCGGTCCTGAGTCAGCCAGCTGTCCACGAGATGCAGGAGATCAGCAACGCTGCGGCGGATGGTCCCGGTGCTGGCGGCCAGGTTGGGAGGGGGTGGCTTCACAGCCAGCCGGGCCATCTGGGCAGCTCCGTCGATGACCGCCAGCGGGGTGCGAAACTCGTGCGACACCATGGAGAGGAACTGCTTCTGCTCGGCCACCAGCAACCGCTCGCGCCCGAGGGCCTCGCTGGTGCGTTGCTGTTCCTCGTGGAGTTCAAGCGTCCGGGCCAGCACCCGGCCTTCCAGTTCCTGGCGATGCTCTTCCGCTGTCTCCAAAGCACCCCGGATGGCTTGGTCCCGCTCCCGCTGCACCCGCTGCATCCGCTCCGCCAGGGGCAGGTTCATGAGACAGAAGTGGAGCGCGGCGCCCAGGTGGAAGCCATATTCCCCGAGGAAGCCACGCGGACCGATGCCCAGTGCCCAGGTGATCCGGATGACCGTGCCGAGCAGGAAGGGACCAAAGGCAAGGATGTAGAGCCAGGCGGCCCGCCGCTGCCGCAGGCTTAGGAGCAATGCCAGCCCGAGGTTGGTGAGCAGCAGGGCCAGAAGGATCGGCTGTAGGAAGCGGGCGGTGTCGTAGTAATGGCCGGAGCTTGCGGCCAGCAGTGCCAGGCCTGAGACACCGATGCCGAGGAGCCGGTAGGCCCGATCCAGCCTAGGGTAGGCCCCGCCAAACTCAGTTAGGCTGGAGAAAATGGCCACAAACAGCCAAGGCTGGACAGCCGTTGCCAGCGGTACCAGGACGGTAGAGCTGAGGCTCGAGGCCGGAAACAGGTGCTGGGCGGCGAAGCCCTCCAGGCTGGCGAACAGGAGGATGACCGAGGCCAAGTGGAGGGCGTACTGGAAGTGGATGAACTCGCGGAGCTTTACCCAGTAGATAAGGTTGGCCAGGAGGATGAGAAAGGCAACTCCGAAGAACGCCCCGAAGAGGGGGCCTTCCCAGGCCAAGGTCTCTCCGAAGGCTTGGGGCGTCCAGAGAATCGGGGTCACCTGAAGGGTGCTGAACGTCCGTACGCGGAGATAGCAGGTGGCCAGTTGGGGGGGCAAGGGATGGGCTGGCCCACCGAGTTTGAAAAGCACGTTCCGGAAGGCGACAGGGCGATCCCTAAAGGGGCGCCAGGCTCCTGCGGTGGTTGCCTCGAAGCCCCCCTGAGGGAGGGGCGTGTAGAGGGTCAAGTCCTGGAGGTAGGCTGGCTTGATCTCGAGCCAAGCCTCTTCGGAGGGCCCGGTAGGCACGTGCACGTTGAATCGGAGCCAAACAAAGGCCCCCTTGGAATACCCCCGGGTCAGATCCCCTTCGAGAGGGCGGAAACGGTTCTGGGCAGCGCCCTGAAGTGCGTCCTCGAGCGAGGAAGCTGTGGTGCTCTCCAGGATCTCAAGGTTCCCGGCAAGTGGCTGTCGCCCAGAGCGGCCCACTTCAACCGGTGCGGCGATCAATTGGCCGACCCCCAGCAAAATCAGCCACAGCGCCCGCAGCCCAGCCCTCATGGCGCGGGGGTCCGCTCGTCTTTAAATGCGTAACCCGTGCCGTGCTGGGTGCGGAGGGGGAAGGCCAATCCTGGCACGCACTGGCTGACTTTGCTCCGCAAGCGGCTGATGAGGACCTCCAAGCGCTTGTCGGTATGGGGGTCTGAGGCCCAGCCCATTGTGTGGAAGAGTCCCATGCGGTCGAGGGTGACCCCGGGCTGGTCCATGAGTGCGGTCAGGAACAGCAGTTCATTGGCGGTGAGATCCACGGAGCCGCCCTCGGGGGTCTCGAGGCGGGACAGGCCCTTGTCTAGCTTCCAGGGGTGCACAGCTTTGCCCTGGGTCCTGTTAAGCCGCCGGTGCAGGCTGCCCAGGGCGGCGGCGAGTTCCTCCATGTCCACGGGCTTGACGAAATAGAGATCCGCGCCCTGGTTCAGGCCATGGACGCGATCCGCCACGAGAGAGCGTGCCGTGAGCATGACGATGCCAAGTCGAGGCCGCTCGATGCGCAAGCGGGCCGCAACCGAGAAACCATCCTCGCCGGGCAGGCCGATGTCGAGCACCAACAGATCGATCTCGCGCTCCGTGAGCAGCCGATCCAACGCCTCGGCCGTGGGTGCGCCGAAGACGCGGAGGCCGTACTCAGGCAGCACCGACACGAGGATGCCGCGGAGGGCGTCGTTATCCTCGCAAACAGCAACCTGGATCGGCAGGGCAGATTCGGTCATAGCGCTTCCCCAGGCGAGATTCGTTCAGGGACTCCGTTGGAGCAATGTTTTGGGCCGGACATCCACCGACAATCTTAGAGTTGATGATGGCATTCCATCCTAGGGATGAACAGGCGCTATGGAACGATGACCCCTCCGGACATGGGAAAGCTGTTCACCTTCCTTCTCCGATGCCACCCGCTTCAACTGTTGGATCGCACTTTTCGCGAACCATAGCCACTGGGGGAAGTTGGTAGCGAGTGGATTTTGGGTGAAAGCGTTCTTTCCAGCATTTGCTGCCGTGGCGATTGTGTGAGCGGTAAAGAGCATCGTTTGGAGTTTGGGCTTCCGCGGTTGGCCAGGCAGGTTGAAAGGGAAGGCGCATTCAACAGGGCCATCCGCAGCGAAAGTCGTAGAAATGACTTGAGAACCCATACAGAAAGAGCGCCCATACAACACCCTGAGTGACGGGGCTTTGAGGAGGTGTTGCATGGTTGGGAAGACTAAGGGCGAAGCCCTATCCAAGGAGGCCGCGGTGCTGCGGGCTCTGGGCAAGGAGATCGGGGAGTTGCAGGAACTCGGGTTTAGAGACCTGCGGGCTCGCTATCTGGCGGTGTTTGGGGAGGAGGCTCGATCGAAGAACCTACAGTTCCTTCGTAAGAAGATCGCCTTCCGCCTGCAGGAGCAGATGGAGGGCGGGCTTTCGGAGGCTGCCCAGGAGCGAATCACGGAACTGGCGCCGCAGGAGGTCCCCACGGGATCCGTGCGCAGGCCCAGGCGACCAGCTCTGACCCCAGCCAGCCTAACAAGCGGGGCAGGGGGGCGAGACCCTCGCCTACCCAAGGCGGGCACGGTGGTCTCTCGGGAATATAAGGGTTTCTTGCACGAGGTTCAGGTTCTGAAGGCTGGCTTCCTCTACCGGGGTCGGAGTTACCAGAGCCTCTCCGCAATCGCCAAAGAGATCACGGGGACGCCCTGGAACGGCTTCCTGTTCTTTGGGTTGAAGGCGAAGGGGGGCACCCATGGTCGCTAAGCCTGGCCTGCCGACGGCGAGTGTCGTCCGTTGTGCGGTCTACACACGGAAGTCCACCTCGAATGGTCTGGAGAAGGACTTCAACTCCCTGGACGCCCAGCGGGAAGCTTGTCGGAACTACATCCAGAGTCAGGCCAGTCGAGGGTGGGTGGTCATTGATGAGGCCTACGACGACGGTGGCTTCACGGGTGCCAACATCGAACGGCCGGGATTCCAGAAGCTGCTGAGCCACATAAGCCAGGGGCGGATTGATGTCGTCGTCATCTACAAGGTGGATCGCCTCTCCCGCTCCTTGCTGGATTTCTCGAAGGTCATGGAGCACTTCAATCGCCATCAGGTGGGGTTTGTC
>CAITBU010000321.1 GCA_903890595.1 uncultured Holophagaceae bacterium
GAGCCCGTCGCGCCCACCGAACCCGTCGCACCCACGGAGCCCGTCGCACCAGCAGCACCCGTCACGCCCTGGATGCCCTGCGCGCCTGTCGCGCCGATGGCACCTGTGGCACCCACCGAACCCGTCGCACCCACGGAGCCCGTGGCACCCACAGCGCCCGTGGCGCCCACGGAGCCCGTCGCGCCCACCGAACCCGTCGCGCCCACAGAGCCCGTCGCACCCACAGAGCCCGTCGCACCAGCAGCACCCGTCACGCCCTGGATGCCCTGCGCGCCTGTCGCGCCGATGGCACCTGTGGCGCCCACCGAACCCGTCGCACCCACGGAGCCCGTCGCTCCGGCGGCACCCGTCGCGCCCTGGGCGCCCGTGGCACCCCCCACACCCTGCACGCCCTGGGGACCCAGCGGGCCCACCATGCTCACGCCCGACACGGGCCAGACGCCCGCCAGCCGGGGTCCAAACAGCACATTGGTCGTGGTGTTGATGTAGAAGTCCCCATCAATGCCTTCGTTCGTCGGATTGACCGTGCCATTGAGCACCGCCTTCCCCGCCACGATGGTCTTGCCGTCCACACCCGCCACACCTTGCACGCCCTGGAGTCCCTGTGATCCGGTGTAACCGGTCGCACCTGTTACACCCTGGAGGCCCTGCGCTCCGATGGCACCCGTGGCACCTGCTGCACCCGTGGCACCGATGGCACCGGTCGCACCCTGAATGCCCTGAATCCCCTGAATGCCCTGGGCGCCTGTCGCACCGCCCGAACCCGTGGCACCCGCCACACCCTGCACGCCCTGGATGCCCTGCGCGCCCGTGGCACCGGTGGCGCCTGTCGCACCGCCCGAACCCGTGGCACCCGCCACACCCTGCACGCCCTGGATGCCCTGCGCGCCCGTGGCACCGGTGGCGCCTGCGGCGCCGCCCGAACCCGTGGCACCCGCCACACCCTGCACGCCCTGCGCGCCGCGCGGGCCCACCATGCTCAAGCCCGACACGGGCCACACGCCGGCCACCCGGGGCCCAAACAGCACATTGGTCGTGGTGTTGATGTAGAAGTCCCCGTCGATGCCTTCGTTCGTCGGATTGACCGTGCCATTCAGCACCGCCTTGCCCGCCACGATGGTCTGGCCATCCACACCCGCCACACCCTGCACGCCCTGGGAGCCCCCGGCACCGGTGGCACCCGTGGCACCGAGCAGTCCCTGCAGGCCCTGGATACCCTGGCTACCCTGGATGCCCTGGGTGCCCGTGGCGCCCGTCGCCCCGACCGAACCGGTCGCACCGACCGAACCGGTGGCACCGACGGAACCCGTCGCACCCGTAGCGCCCGTCGCACCGGCATCACCCTTGAGGCCCTGGGTGCCCACGGCGCTCACCCCCGTGGTCGGCCAGGCCCCGGCGGCCTTGGGTCCCCACAGCGTGTTGGTGCTGGTGTTCAGGTAGAAGTCGCCGTTGGCGCCCACACCCACAGCGGGGTCGCTGGCGCCGTTCAGCATGGACCGGCCATCCGGCCCCACAGCACCCGTGGCACCGGTCGCACCCACTGCACCCGCCAGGCCCGCCACACCCTGCAGGCCCTGGGGGCCGATGCCTCCGGTAGCCCCTGCGGCGCCGGTAGCACCATTGGCACCCGTGGCACCGGTGTTGCCCGTGGCGCCCGTATCGCCCTTGGGTCCCAGCACGCTGCTGGGCACGAACTTCGTCCCATTAAAGATCAGCCCCTGGCCACTGGTCGGCCGGGTGGTGGTGAGGTCCACGGGGATGCCCTGGATCTGGGCCACCACGCTCTGGTTCTGCGTCCCCGTGATGTCACCACTGAAGGCCCCCACCAACTCCCAGGCCGACCGCGCCTGGAAGGCCGGCACCAGATCCACATCCGGCAGCATGGGGGAGCCGCCGATGACCAGGTGCAGCTTGAGGCCCGTCAGGCCCAGCACCGAGGACGGAATGGGCGTCATCCCCGTGCTGCCCAGCACCACGGAGTAGAGGCCGTCGGCCACGGTGAGGGTCACTGCGCCGGAGTTCCAGACTTCGAGCGCCGTGCTGTCCAGCAGCGAGAACACGAAGCTCCGCGCGCCGTTGGCGGCCACACCGGCTTCCTTCAGCCGGCCCTGGTAGGCCAGCTGCGGCAGGGGGGCGGCCTGGACAGCGACGGTCGGGGCATCCTGGGCCAGCATGGGCAGGCCGCCCAGGGCGATGAGGGTGGCCACGGTGGGGGTCAGGAAAGAAGGTCGCATGGGGACTCCGGAGAAGGACGAAGGACTATGAACAGAGGCGGAAAGACAGAAGGGGTGGGCTACTTGGGCTCGGGGTTGTAGCCGTGGCGGACCTGCCGGGTGGCGCTGGCGTCGGCGGCGCTGTGCACCGGCACGGCCTCACCCACCACGGCGGCGTTCTGCACCCCGCCGCTGGCCGAGCCCTGCTGGCTGCCGGAGGCCGAGACCACATCGGGCTTCGAGGTCGTGGGCGGTGGCGGCGGCAGGATGGTGGCCTGGGCCGTGGCGGAGTACCGCACATCGCCATTCCACATGGCCACGATGCGGTAGCTGCCCTGGGTGGTGGAGGCCGTGAATAGCCCCGTGGGCGAGAAGCTTCCACCGCTGGCCGGCACCACGCTCCAGGTGGCCGAGCCACCCCAGGGAATGTTCGCCGTGAACTGCAGCGCCTGGCCCGGGGCCAGGGTCGCCACCGCCGGAGTAACGGTCATCACTTGATTGACCGTGGCGGCGCGGTCACCCGTAATGCGGTCACCCCCACCACAGGCCAGGGCCAGCAGCAGGGCGGAGGCAGGCAGGAGGCAGCGAAGGGCTAGTCGGCTCATGGGATCCCCTAGAAGCGCCACAGGAGGCCCGTGGTCAGCGTGCTGGCCACCTGGTTCTCCTGGCCGTAGTGGCTGCGGAGGAGGCGTACCTCTCCCTCCAGCTGGCGGGTGATGCGGTAGGTGGCCACGGGGCCCAGGGTCTGGCGCGTCCAGCTACTGGTCCCGCTCTGCGTCACCGGCGAGCCTGCAATCACCGTCAGGGTGTGGGTGCTGGCCACGGACCAGCGGGTCTCAGCCACGCCAAACCCCAGCGAGCAGCGGTCATTCCAGCGGTAGAGGTAGTCGGCCCCCAGGGCGCGGCTGCTCACCCTGGTGGTCATGGCCTGCGAGGACCCCGCCCCACTGCTGGCCTGGCTGGCACTGGGCAGCCAGGTCAGGTCCAGGCGCGGCCGCACGCTGTGGCGACCCTCCAGCACCCAGGTCCCGTGCACACCGAAGCCGTAGCCCAGCGACCCCGCCGTGGTCCGCAGGTCCGGGCTCGCCGGAAACACCAGGGCGGCCTGGACACCAAAGGCCTCAACGCTGGGCAGTCCGGCGGCTTGGAGGCTCCCTGCCACCCCGCAGATCAGGAACAGATACCGCTGCAGTCGGGCCATCGTGTCCACCTTTTCTACTGAACAGGGCGCGAGATGACCCCTCAGTCGATTATTCGGAGGGGAATTCAAGGTCTAAAGCTGGGCGTTCTATGAAAAGCGGTCTGATTTCTATGATCCGACGCCAGCGGGGTCCACTGACCCGGTTCGACCCATAGACTCTCGCCATGGAACTCAGCTTCACCCGCCTCCAATTCCGCTGGCTCCTCGAGGCCAGCGAGGACAGCTTTGCCTTCGGCCCCGGGGACGGGGACCTGGAGCACCAGTCCCTGAACTTCCCCCCAGAGCTGGGTCAGGGCCACTTCGACCACTGCAACCTGGCCCTGGGCATGAGCCTCTACCGGAGCAGTCACCGCCTGCTGCCCCAGGCCGCGGGGCACCTGATCCCTGTCGCTGAGATCCATGTCGACTACGGCGGCCCTGCCTTCGTGGCCCAGAGCCTGCGGGGGGGCCGCATCTGCCAGCAGGAGCGCCACCCGGAGTCCAACCTCATCTTTGAGGAAGGGCGAGACTTTTTCATGCACGCCCAGAAGCGGCAGGTGCTCCCCCTGGTGGACGGCTCCTCGGACTCCACCATGGTCGCCCTCCAGACCCAGATCACCACCCTGGAGCGCCTGGTGGGTGCCGAGGAAGCCGTTGCTCTGCTGGAGGCGCTGGCGCTGAGCGCCCTGCCCTCGGTGGTGGTCCGCACCATCCCCCGCCACATCAGCGCCCCGCTGCACCAGGCCATGGCCCGCTCCCTCACGGGCCCGACCCATAAGCTCTATGCGCAGGGCAAGGTACTGGAGTACCTGTCGGGCCTCGTCGAGCACCTGAGCCTGGTGGGCCTGAGTGACACCAGCGCCTCCGCCCTGAACGAGCGGGTGGCGGCCTGTCGCGACCATCTCCTGGGCCTCGAGGGGAAGCTACCCAGCCTGGTGGCTTTGGCCCAAACCTTCAACCTGCCCGCCAAGCGCCTGAATGCGGCCTTCAACGAAGCCTACGGGCAGACCATCTTTGCCTTCATCACCGCCCACCGCCTGGAGCAGGCCCGCGTGGCCCTGGTGGAGAGCGATGAGCCCATGAAGGTCCTCTCCCACAAGCTGGGCTATTCCCACGTGAACAACTTCATCACCGCCTTCCAGAAGCGCTTCGGCCAGTCCCCCGGCAGCCTCCGCAACCAAGCCGGCAAACCCATCAAGCCCCGCATCACCTGAGCCGGTTGCTCGCCACCACCGCCAAGAAAAAATGATTTTTTAACCACAAAGAACACAAAGGGCACAGAGAAAAACACCCGTTGTACCCTTTGCCCTTGTGCGGTTTTCCCCTTCATCCCCTGCATCCCTGTTTCAAAAGCTTTTGACGGGGATAAAAGGGATGAACGGGGATAACTGCCATTAAAGATCAACAGCAGATCCACAGATTGCACAGATTGCACAGATGACACAGATTGGGCGCCGACCCACTCCCCGCAAGGGCCCGCCGAAGGCGGCTTCCGGCGTTGCCGGCTAAGAAACTTTTCCGACCCAAGCACCCAGGCCGTTCTCTGTGTTCTCTGCCATGAGACTTCTTTCACTGAAATCCCGGAAGATTCTTTTTCTTCGTGGTCTTCTCGGTATCGCCTGCAGCGATACGCGAGGCGAACAGAAATTTCTTGTCTTCGTGGTGAACCTTTTTGCCCTTTTTGTGTTCTTTGTGTTCTTTGTGGTTAATTCGCTTTTTGCTTTCTCTGCGGTTGGCTCTGCGCTCGGCCTTTACCCAGATTCCCTCTGCGGTTGCAGTCAAGAACGGCCCGGGCTACTTCAGGTGCTGCAGGGCAAAGTCCCGGTTGGTGTTGACGCGCTCTACCTGGCTTTCGGGCAGGTGGCCTTCGCTCAGGAGGCGCTCACAGGCTGCGAGGGAGTCCTGGTAGCGACCCACCCAGTAGGCTGAGACGGCGAACTCATCCAGGCAGCGCCACTGGTGATAGGCCGGCTCCACGAAGAGCAGGTCGTTGGGCACCGGCAGGGCCATGCCCCGCTCGGCGAACAGCAGGGCGGTGTGGAACTGGCGCTGGGCGCGGAGGTAGCAGGCCAGGCGGCCCAGGGTCTCTGCCCGCCCGGGGCGCGCCTCGTGGGCCAGCAGGTAGGCGTGCACCACCTCGGCCTCGGGGCGAGCCAGGGTCTCCAAGAGCTGGGCGATGCGCAGCAGGGCCACGAAGGTCTCTTCGTCCCAGCCGCCGAGGCCGATCCGCTGCCGATAGGTCTCCAGGGCCAGCTCCAGCTTGCCGGCGTCCCGGTAGCTTTGGGCCAGATAGAAGGTGGTGCGAGGATCGCCGGGCTGCTCCCGCAGCACCTGCTCCAGCACCTCCGCATCCTTCTCGAACTTGCGGGGGTCCTGGCTGCGGGCGCCTTCGGGGCGCTCCTGGATGAAGAGATCCGGCAGGGTCGCCGAGGAGAAGGCCCCGCCACAGACCAGGGCCTCGTGCAGCACCCCCACATAGCGCCAGTCGAGGCGGGTGGCGGCCAGGTCCAGACGGGAGAAGCTGCTCTCTCCGTACCGGTGCTGGAGGTAGTAGGCATCGGCGGTGAGCTCTGGCCGGACAAAGCCCTCGGGCAGCGTCAGCTCGGCATCGGCATCGATGAAGAAGTGGTAGTCCGCCAGGCCCCGGCCGTGGTGGACAGCCTCGGTGCGCGAGGCTCCGAAGCCCTTCCAATCGGACTGGTGAAGCTGGCCCGGCAGGTCCTTCAGGAGGTCCCGGATGAGGTCCTGGGTGCCGTCGGTGGAGCCCGTGTCCACGATGCACCAGGTGGTGATGAGGGGTCGCACCGAGTCCAGGCAGCGCCGGATCACGTGGGCCTCGTTCTTCACGATCATGTTGAGGCAGATGGACGACACGA
This sequence comes from uncultured Holophagaceae bacterium, assembly GCA_903890595.1. Taxonomy (GTDB): domain Bacteria; phylum Acidobacteriota; class Holophagae; order Holophagales; family Holophagaceae; genus Geothrix. The sequence continues at coordinate 6,270 of CAITBU010000321.1, forward strand.
AACGCTCTCCCCTGGCGGCGCGGGGGCTGGGAAGGTCTGGTGACGCCCGCTCGCTCCGTCCTGGAGATGCTACCCAGCCAGAGATGACGATGCAAAGCGATCAGGGGCCAATCCCCTTGCACGGCCTGGGCCTTTTGGCTCACACTGGCGGAATCATGACCACTTTCGTGAGCTTCAACCCGCGCCCTAGCCACCCTGCCCCGCTGATGGGGTTGCACGGGGTCTGAGCCGATCGCACAAGGTTCTGTTGTTTCGCCCCCGACCCATGCGCTCGGGGGTTTTCATTTGAGGTACCCATGACCAGCCAAGCTCCAGCCGCAGCATCTTCTGAGCGCCGGAACCCCATCCAGACCCGGGGCGACCTCGGCTCGGCGCGGCGCATCGTCGTGAAGCTGGGCACCCAGGTGGTGGTGGACGCCGAGGGGCGCCCGGCCCTGGGCCGGCTCTACGGGCTCATGGAGGCCGTGGCCGCCATGGGCGCCCGGGGCTGCCAGCCCCTGCTGGTGTCCTCCGGTGCGGTGGGCCTGGGGGCCCGCCGCCTGGGCCTCCAGCCCAGTGCCCTGGCGGACAAGCAGGCCAGCGCCGCCGTGGGCCAGGGCGAGCTGATGTCCCTCTACGCTGATGGGCTGGGGCGCCTGGGCTTCCCCGCCGCCCAGGTGCTGCTGACGGAAGACGACTTCTCGGACCCCACCCGCCACGCCAACCTCAAGCGCACCCTGGAAGCCCTCCTGGCCATGAATGCGGTGCCCGTGCTCAACGAGAACGACACGGTGTCCACCCTGGAGCTGGAGCGGCCCGCCGAGGGGCGCACGCCGGTGTTCAGCGACAACGACCACCTGTCGGCCCTGGTGGCCATGCACCTGGATGCGGACCTGCTGGTGCTGCTGTCGGACGTATCGGCCCTCCACACCAGCAACCCGGCCCTGGACCCCAGTGCCGTGCCCGTGGGGGAGGTGCCCTTTGGTTCCGAGCTGGACGTGGACCTGGCGGGCCGCAGTGGCCGCGGCCGGGGTGGCATGGCCAGCAAGGTGGGCGCCGCCCGCCTGGCCGCTGAGCGCGGCGTGGCCGTGGTGCTGGCCTCGGGCCTGGAGCCCCGCATCCTGGAGCGCATCCTGGCGGGCGAGGTGGTGGGCACCCTGTTCGCCGCCAACCCCGAGGCGGCGCCCGAAGAGCCCGCCGAGCACCCGGTGCGGCGGCAGGCCATGGCCGCCCGGGCCGCCGCCCACACCCTGGCCGTCAGCACCGGCGTCACCCGCAACCGGGTGCTGGAGGCCCTGGCCGCAGGCCTGCTGACAGATGCCGAGGCCATCCTGGCGGCCAATGCCCTGGACCTGACTGCCGCCGAAGGGACCATCAGCCCCGCCGCCTTCCAGCGCCTGCGCCTGAGTCCCGCCAAGCTGCAGGAGATGGCCGCCGGTGTGCGGGCCGTGGCGGCGCTACCCGAGCCCCTGGGCCGGGTGGACCTGCGCCGGGAGCTGGATGCGGGCCTGGAGCTCACCCGGGCGTCCTGCCCCCTGGGGGTGCTGGGCGTGATCTTCGAGTCGCGGCCCGATGCCCTGGTGCAGATCAGCGCCCTGGCCCTCAAGAGCGGCAACGCGGTGCTCCTCAAGGGCGGCCGTGAGGCCCGCCACTCCAA
>CAITBU010000322.1 GCA_903890595.1 uncultured Holophagaceae bacterium
AGCCAGTACACCAGCGCAGAAAAGACCCACACAAAGAGCGCCTTCCCCCACTGAATGGACCCGGGACCGCGGCTGATGAAGTCGTAGATAACCGTCCCAAGCGCCATCCCGAAGGACCACGAAAGGAGCTGGCGCATGTGGACTCCTGGGGCCTAAGGAAGTGAACTAACCGGCCCCGCCTGCACCGAGGCGCTGAGCGGAGCAGAGAAACCGGGAAGAGGAAAAGGGGTCTGAAGGCGAGACGGGGGAGGATTGCCTGAACAGCGGGTTAGTCGTCGGTGCGGGCAGTTTCCAATGAGATGGCACTAATAATCAAGGTTATGGCAAGGGAAGCGAGGGTTAGCATGAACAACTTGGTGGCGGATGGGACATCACCTAAAGGATGAAGGTTGAGTGAAATTTTTGCGGCTGCGCTGATTAGCAATAAGGCACCACCAACGATGTAGAGTGACCACTTCAGTCGTACAACAAACGCAGGCGTGTGGCTGCCACGAACGGTAAGTAAATGGAAGAAAGCGATACTGCCAAAAACAAGAAGCAGTGCAGCGGATGCAACAGCCGGCATACAGAGCGCAGCGCCAACATGCATTCGCTCGTCAATGATTCTGATGATGGGCAGCAACAGCAGCCCAGCAATCGAGGCATTCAGGGCCATGGTTAATTGGATGATGGGTTTCCGCGTCATGAAATAGGAGGGCCTAACGGAAGAAGTTAACCGGACCAGGCGCTTGCGCCTGGTCCGGGTTGAACGGAGGGTTAGGGCGCAGGGACTCACGGTCGCCACCATCGGGGTTCATTGGGTTCGAAATCCCAGTAGATATGAATGGCGTCACACCCGCCACCAGATAATCGCAACCCGAAATAACGGTCTGAACTCCTAAGGCCAGGGATCCGCCCAACGATTGGCATGGGGTCGTAATTCATCGACTCAGTAGTCAGAAGAGCTGGTTCTGCACAGATAGCGGCCTGCTGACCGCCATCTATGGCGAAATCGAGAGTGTGGACCGCCCCTGTACCCCCAAGAACGATCCCGACATAGATCCGGCCCTTGGCCCGGCCAAGAAATACCTCATCTGGTTTCTGGTCATCGTTGATGTCAGCGAAAATTCTTGAGCCAGAATCCCACTTCACAGTGGGTGCTTGTTTGCTTAGTGCGGCAGGAATTGGGCGATGGCTTGGCTGCCCCGCAGCGAGGACGAGCAGGACTGCCGTGAGTGCGGTAAGTGATGCCATCTAACCTTCCGATGCGGCCTAACTAGGACTTCTGCGACAAGCACGTTTGAGTAATTGCCGCATAAGTCAGGGTTGTTGACTTTGGAAACGTTGACATCAAGCTTGTTCCCTTTTCTGGTTTGCATTATCCAAACGTAAGACTTGTCGGATTGGGGGTCATCTGGCGGGAATTTACAGGCCTTTGGTTTGCGTTGAATTCTTTCACCACTTACAAGCAGCGCATAGGCTTGTCGAGAATATTTCTCCTTCCCTCCGGGTCAGGTGACATCGCCAAATCCAAGGCCTTGGCCTTTCTCCGCTTTCCTCCGCGCCTCCGCTGTCCTCTGCGTAGATTCAGTTGCTTTTCAACAACCACCTCAGCGAGCGCCAACCAGTCCCGCCAATGCCTCCGAAACGAGTTCTGGGGACAATTCTTCCAGGCACTGCCGCCGCTGGCAGGCGCGCTCGCGGCAGGGGGCGCAGGCGATGCCGGTTCTCAGGACCCTGCCAGCACCTTCGGGCAGGCCTGCCACGATGGGGTCACTGGAGCCGTAGAGGCCCAGGGCGGGGACGCCCAGCACCACGGCCAGATGCAGGAGGCCGGTGTCTGGTGCCACCACGGCCTGGGCCTGGCGCAGGGCGGCGGCCAGCTGCCAGAAGCTGAGGCGCGGCAGGGCCTCGACGCCCGTGGCTTCCGGCAGCCAGGCGCGCAGGTCCTCTTCCTCGGGGCCCAGGGACCAGCGCAGGTCGTGGGTGGCCCGGAGGCGCTGGGCCAGGGTGAGCCAGTGGCGCAGGGGCCAGCGCTTGATGGCACCCCGGCGGGAGGCCCCGGGCACCAGCACCACCCGGGGGCGCGGACCCTCGTTCCAGACCGTTCCGGGGTCCGGCAGGGCGACATCCTGCAGCACCGGACGGAAGCGCCCCAGGCCAGGCATGCCTCGGCTTTGCCCAAAGGCTTCCGCCAGACCCAGGGCCTGGTGGTAGCGGGTCTGGTGGCGGAAGGGCCGCGGGTGGGTCTGCAGGTTCCCGGCGAACTCCTTGGTGACCCCGTCGCCCCAGCGCTCGGGGAGGGCCGCCAACCTCGGGATCAGGGCGGCCTTGAGGATGCCGTGGAAGTCCAGGCTCAGCTCCGCGTCCCGGACCAGGCCCGCTACTCGGTTGAGTTCAGTCCACGCGGTCAGGGGATTGGACAGGCGCTTGCGCCGCATCAGCACCGGCTCCAGCCAGGGTAGCGGCTCCAGCAGGAAGGCGTGCCGGTCCTCCACCACCGCCCGAAAGCGGGCCCCAGGGAAGGCCTCCCGCAGGTTCGCCCAGGCCGGCAGCACCCGAAGGATGTCGCCGAGGGCGGAGAGTCGGAGCAGAACCAGATCCATGCCTCCATGCTACCCAGCACCTCGCTACCCTGTAGGCATGAAGCCCTTTGCCGAGGACCAATCCCGGAACCCACCGCCCACCAACTGGCTGGACCGGGTCCTCCGTCGGTTCTCCCGCATCGCCTACGGCATCGCTGTCCTGCTGCTCTACACCCTGGCCTCCACGGCCTTGGGCTTTGCCCTGGCGCCGGCCCTCTGGTTCTGGTCCATCATCCAGCCCTGGTCCCGTACCCTGGCGGGCCCCCTGCCCTTCATCGTCCTGGGCTTCGCCTTGGCCCTCTGCTTCTTCATGTTCGGGCTGACCCTGCTGGTGGTGATCCCCATGTACAACTGGGTGCTGCCCACCCGGGTCAAGCCCTTCAAGGGGGGCTACTACACGCTGGCCGCCCTGCCCTGGTTCCTGCACAACGGCCTCTTCTACCTGGTGCGTTTCACGTTCCTGCCCTTCGTGACCCTCACGCCCTTCGGCGTGTGGTTTCTCAAGGCCATGGGCATGAAGGTGGGACGGCACGCCTTCATCAACACCGAGTACATCAGCGACCCGCAGCTCATCTCCGTGGGCGACGACGCCGCCCTGGGGGGCAGCGTGCGCATCTTCGCCCACTATGGCGGGGGCGGGAACTTCGTCATCGCCCCGGTGGTGGTGGGCAAGCGAGCCACCCTGGGCCTGGGCTGCTGCGTCATGGGGGATGTGGTCATCGGCGACGACGCCACCATCCTGCCCCAGAGCGTCCTCCTGCCGGGGAGCCGGGTGGGCGCGGGGGAGACCTGGGGCGGCGTCCCCGGTCGCAGGATTGAGCGCACGGAGATGGACCGGATCAAGTCCGAGATCCGAGGCATGTCCGAAACCACGGGGTGACGCCGCCGACGGTCAGGATAAAAAGATCACCTGGTTATCGGCCTGGCTCCGCTTAAAAAGGCGCTCCACGAAGGACACGAAGACGCCCTGCGGGCGCAGGAAGAACACGAATGCACCTTGACCCACCGCGGGCATCCCCAAGGGGGCGGCGGCTGGCTGCG
>CAITBU010000323.1 GCA_903890595.1 uncultured Holophagaceae bacterium
CCCAGTAGATGCCTCGGGTGTCGAAGACGATGGGGAAGGTCACCCGGAGGCGCTCCCAGCCCAGCTCCACGCTGACCTGGTTGGGGTGGGTGGGGACCAGTCGGTAGTCCAGCACCTCCTGGAAGGGCACTGCCTGGGGCATGGCCTCCCAGCGCAGGAGGTCCTCCTCGGCCTTGTAGTCGTAGGCACCCCACTGCTTGGCCTTCTTGTTGAGGATCAGGGTCCAGGCCTTGGGCCCAGGGATGACGAAGAATCCGTAGGCTCCAGCCGGAACAGTCCGGCCCGCCACCTGGGCCGGGTGGCTGAGGGTCAGCTGCGTGGCACTGTTGGCTCCGGCGCGCCACACCTGGCCGAAGGGGACCAGCTCGCCCCAGATCTTGCGGCCCTTCACGGCAGGGCGGGCGAAAGTGACTTCCACCTTGCTGATGCCGACCTCCTGGGTCACTGTGCTGGCGGGGCTCTCGCGCAGGGCCGTCAGCCGCACCGGGGCGGGCTTGTCCTGGCCCAGCAGGGCGACAGCAAGGAAAAAGGCGGGCAGGGCTCGACGCATGGGACCTCCGGAGGGAGGTCGAGGTTAGCACCACCCGGGTGGGGAGGGCAGGCCCGGAGCAGCAGCTGCGGGCCTGCCCTTGTTGCGGGATCGTCATCAGGAAGTTCCAGCCCCGTCACATCCGTGTTAGGTTCAGCCAGCAAACTGGACTAGGGCCTGCAACCATGTCACTTGCCGATGATGCTTCATCCACGCACTCTGCCCGACCAGCGGTTCCGGCGGGGCCTATGCGCTTGGCCCATGAGCGCTTGCTGAATCGCGAACTGAGCTGGCTGGATTTCAATGCTCGCGTTCTGGAGGAGGCCGAGGACCCCACCGTCCCGCTCCTGGATCGCGTAAAGTTCCTGTCCATTGTCTCGAGCAACTGGGATGAGTTCTTCATGGTTCGGGTCGCTGGCATCTGGCGGCAGATTGATGCCGACATCAAGACCCCCGGACCGGACGGGTATACACCCCGCCAGACGCTGCAGGCCATCTCCGAGCGCATTCACCAGCTGTCGGCCTATCAGCACCAGCTCTTTCACCAGATTCTGGTCCCGGAGCTGGCCAGGGAGGGCATCCGGATCCTTAGTCCAGAGGACCTGTTGCCTGAACAGAAGGCGTACCTCTCAGACTATTTCGACCAGGTGCTGCAGCCCCTTCTCACGCCCCTGGCGGTGGATCCGGGCCACCCCTTTCCCCGCCTGGGCAATCGGGCTCCGGTCCTGGTGGCCCAGATTGAGCCCGAGGGAGACACCCTCTTCGGGGGACTGCCAGTCTCCCGGCTCAGCTTTATCCATGTGCCCTCCACCCTCGTGTCCCGCTTCCTCCTGCTCCCCTCCGCCGCAGGGACGTACGACTTCGTGACCCTTGAGGACTTCGTTCGGTACCACCTGGACCGGGTCTTCCCGGGCTACACGATCCTCAGCTGCCACATGATCCGAGTGACTCGGGACTCGGACCTTCCGGTGGAAGAGGACTCGGAAGAGGACCTGATGAAGGTCATCGAGGAAGGTCTGCGTGATCGCCGCCGGGGCGCCGTGGTGCGGCTCCAGTACGAGCGGGACCTGCCCCTCACGCTGCTGGATTTTCTCCGGGAGGAGCTGGAACTCGCGCCGGAGGACCTCTATCCAACCGACGGCGTGGCGGCCTTCTCCGACCTGTTCAGCCTCTACAACCAGGTCCAGGCTCCGCACCTGAAGGACCCGGTGCTCCAGCC
>CAITBU010000324.1 GCA_903890595.1 uncultured Holophagaceae bacterium
ACGTCCAGGTAGGCCACCCGCAGGCCCCCATCCACCAGGGCCTGGATGCCCACGGCCAGGTCGTTGTAGAGGCAGAAGCCCTCGGCCCGGTCCCGCTGGGCGTGGTGCAGGCCGCCACCCAGCTGCAGCACGCGCCGCTCCGTGCCCTGCAGGAGCAGGCGGGCGCCGTGGAGCGTGCCGCCCACCAGCCAGCGGGTGGCCTGGTCCATGTCCGGGAAGAGCGGGTTATCCGGCGTGCCCAGGCCGTGGCTGACGCCCGCCTCCCGGGGACCGCCCCGGTCCAGGGCCTCCATCATGGCGACATAGGCCTCGGCGTGGACGCTGAGGATCTCCTCCCGCGTCGCCGCAGGGGCCGCGAGGGGTGCCACGGCATGGCCCAGGCTGCGCAACAGGTCCAGCACCATCTCCAGCCGGGCGGGCGTGAAGGGGTGCTCGGGCCCGAAGTCGTACCGGGCGTACTCGGCGCGGTGGATCAGTGTGGCCATGGCTTGGGCACGGGCCAGAGGATCTCGAAGTCGGCGGCCCGCATGGCATCGGCCAGGGGGCGGATCTGGTTGGAGTCCAGCCGCAGGACCGTGCGCACGGAGCCGTTGGGATCCGGCGAGGTGAGGATGGAGTGGATGTTGACGTGGCGACTGGCCAGGAAGGCCGTCAACCGGGCCAGCTCACCCGGCTGGTCGGCCAGGGCGACCTCCATGCGGGAGGAGGGCTTGGTGACGCCGGTGAGGCTCACCAGGGCGTCCAGGAGGTCCATGCCGGTGAGGATGCCCACCAGCTCCCGGCCGTCCATCACCGGCAGGCAGCCGATCTTGTGCTCGCGCATGATGCGGGCGGCGTCCTCCACGGGATCCAGGGGATCGGCGGTGAGGACGTGGGGGCTCATGGCCAGAGTGACGGGGGCTTCGGCCCCCTGGGGGCTGGCGCAGAGGGCGCTGGTGGCGAAGTGGAGATCCCGATCCGAGAGGATGCCCACCAGGCGGCCCTGGTCCACCACAGGCAGGTGGCGGAAGCCCTGGGCCTCAAAGATGGCGAAGGCCTCGCCGAGGGTGGCTGTGAGGGGGAGCACGGTCACGGGACTGTGCATCTTGTCTTTGACGAACAAGGGTCCTCCTGGGATCACTGGGTGCGGAAGCTGACCTGGGTGAAAGCCATGCGCAGGGCGGGCTGGAGGGGCAGGGGCCCCAGTGGGTCGGGCGCACCGGGCTGGATGCGGACCTGGGCTTCCAGGCTGCTGATCCAGGGCAGGTCCTCCACCAATTGGGTGAGGCGCCCGAGGGTCTCAGCGAGGCCGCAGGTGGGGCTCAGGCGCAGTCGCTCAAGGACGTCGGTGATGTCGAGGTCCGTGAGCGGCGTGATGCGTAGGACGGTGCCCACGCCCGGACGGCGGAAGCGCCAGGTGGGGCCGAAGTCCGGATCGGCGGAGAGGCTCAGGCTGATGCGGGCTCCCGTGGGCTGGGCGCCGCCACTGCGGGCTTCGGCCACGCTGAGGCCGAAGCAGGCCAGCAGCTCCCGGGCCTGGGTGGGCGGGAAGGTTCGGGGCTGGTCCCCTTCGGCGGTCCCGGCGAGGAGGGTCTCCACTCGGCGCCGCGCCTCGCCGCCGTCGAGGGCCTCGTAGCTCAGGATGCGGCCCGGGGGCAGCATGCGGAACTGGGCGTAGTCCACCACCTTGGACAGGGCCAGGGCTGCTGACTCCGGGAAGCGGTAGGAGGGGAAGGTGCGGTGGATGCCGCCGCTGTCCCCCAGGGTGCTGGCACCCACGGCCACCGCACCGCTGACCCCCATCAGTGAGAGCAGGGTGGGCTTGGCAATGCCGGTGGCCCGCTCGGCCCGCACCGCCGCCCGCCGGATGGCGCGGGCCACTAAGGTGGGGTCGCAGTCGCCGACGCAGGCGAAGGTGGCGATGAGGGCGTCCACCTCTGGATGTTCCAGGGCGGCCAGGCAGGCCCGCTCGTAGTGCTCAGCGGTGGCCATGGTGTGGAGGTCCACCACGCCCGGTCCCGCCAGCAGCATGCCGTTGGCCTCGCAGGCATCCGCACAGATGGTGGCGACGCCGCCGGAGTTGCTCACCACCGCCACCCGGTTGCCTCGGGGCAGGGGCTGGTGGGATAGCAACAGGGCGATGTCGAACAGCTCTTCCAGGGTGTCGGCCCGGATGACCCCGGCCTGATGGAACAGGGCGTCCACTTCCGCATCGTCCCGGGGGCTGGCGCCGATGTGGGCCTGGGCCATGCGGCGGCCCGCGTGGCTGCGGGCGCTCTTGACGCACAGGATGGGCTTGCGGTGGGAGATGCGGCGGGCC
>CAITBU010000325.1 GCA_903890595.1 uncultured Holophagaceae bacterium
GAGTCCCGGTAGCTGGCGTGGATCAGCAGGTTGGAGACCGGCGCATAGGTCAGCTTGCCGAAGTACTCGTTTCGCCTGCTGTCGAGGTTGGGGGTGGGGCCGTAGAGGTTGGAGCTGTTGGTCTGGCTGATGGTGGGGCTGTAGATGGAGGCAAAGAAGAATAGCTTGTCCTCAAGGATGGGACCGCCCAGGTTGAACACCGAGTAGCTCTTCTTCTGCTCGTACACCACGGCAGTAGCATTGGTCCGCTTGGCCACCATGGTGTCAGGCAGGAGCTGGTAGGAGACCTCGCCGGTGAAGGCGTTGGTGCCGGACTTGCTGATGGAGTTGATGGTGTAGCCAGCGGAGCGGTTGAAGCCCACGGCGTCGGCGCCGCCCTTGCTGATGGTGACCTGATCGATGTCGTGGCCCGAGGGGGTGGAGGACAGGGTCCCGTACATGGGCAGGTTGACGTTCACACCGTCGAACTGGTGGACGTTGTCCTGGCCGCTGCCGCCGGCGCTGGGGGCGCGAACCGCATCCTGGGAGTACATGACGCCGGGGATGAGCTTCACCAGGTCGCGGTAGTCCTGACCCACCGGGAGGCTGTTCATCACGTCGGAGCTGAAGGAGGTCTTCAGCTCGGCGGAGTTGGCATCCACCAGAGAGGTCTGGGCGGTGACTTCGACCGTGGCACCGGCGGTGCTGGCATCAATCATGGTCACGTTGAGGGTGGAGGTCTGCTGCAGTGCCACGGGGATGGCCCGCTTCTCCGTGCTCTTGCCGGTGGCGGTGAAGGTCAGGGTGTAGTCACCGGGGGGCAGGAAGGGCATGCGGTAGTCGCCGTTCTCATTGGTGACAAAGCGGCGGGCCTGGGGCAGGACGTTAGAGGCCGCCTCAACCTGAACGCCGGCCAGGGGCTTACCGTTCTTGCCGACCACCTTGCCAGCCAGCGTACCGGCCTGCTGGGCTGCTGCTGGGAGGGCGACGAGGATCAGCGCCAGGGCACTCCAGGATTGTTTGCGCATGTTTCACTCCAAAGAAGAGAGGGGCTGCCCCCCAAGTGTGACTGCAGTTAAAACAGGTTGATGATCCGGGAACTTTTTTGCTAACTCCTGTATACCCCAAACTCCGGAAGGAGGACATCAATCCGTTTCACCGGAGAGGTTGACCCGAAGTAAAGCAAAGACCTGCGGTGGAGAACCCTCATGTCCACGTGCCAGGGGCCAGAAAAAATCGAATCAAAAGATTCAACAGCGCTTAAGCAGCGGACCTTGCACCCAGCTGTTGGGGTGTCATCCAGTCTTCAGGGCTGTCCGCCCATGCGCTCCCGGACCATCCGGCTGGCGTTGCCGCACACCAGGGTGGCAAGGCAGCCGATCAAGGTGTGCCAGGTGTAGTCGATGCGGGTGAAGGCCAGGACCACCACCATGGCGGCCAGCCCGCAGACGAAGCCGAGGGTGGCGTCGACCTGGACCGTCCGCTTGCAGAAGAGGCCGAGGAAGAAGGTGCCGAGCAGGCCGCCGTAGGTGACCGAGGCGATCTTCAGGCCCAGCTCCACCACCGGGTTGCGGGTGTCCGTGAAGAGCATGGCCCCACCGATGAGGCACACCCCCCAGACCAGGGTGAAGATGCGGGACCAGCGGACCTCCCCCCGCTCATCCAAGGACTGGCCCAGGGCGGTGGCCTTGAACAGGTCCAGGTAGGTGGCCGAAGCCAGGGCGCTGATGGAGGAGGAGAGGGTGCCCATGGCCGAGGCCAGGACGCCAGCCACCACCAGGCCCGCGACACCCGTGGGCAGGTTCTCCACGATGAACTTGGGGAAGACCTCGTCTGAGGTGGCGAGGCCCAGCTGCTGGTAGGTGGCACCGCCGTAGAAGGCGTAGAGGCAGAGCCCGAGCACCAGGAAGAACGCGAACTGCACCAGGATGAAGGTGGCGTCCAGCATGAGCGCCCGCTGGCTGTCCCAGCGGCTCCGGCAGGCCAGGAGCCGCTGCACCAGCAGCTGATCCGTGCCGTGGGAGGCCATGGTGAGGAAGGTACCGCCCAGCAGGCCACCGAGCAGGGTGTAGGGGGCCAGCAGGAAGGCCGAGAGGCTGCCACCGGTGGTGAGGTTGATGAAGGCAAACTTGTTCTGGCCGTTGGCGGTGGCGAAGGCCACCACATCGGCCCAGCCGTGAGGGAGGTGGTGGAGGATGAGGACCATGGAGGCCACCGCGCCGCCCAGGTAGATGAACAGCTGGACCACATCCATGGCCACCACGGCCTTGAGGCCCCCCAGGTAGGTGTAGACCAGCGTAAA
>CAITBU010000326.1 GCA_903890595.1 uncultured Holophagaceae bacterium
AGGATGTTGCTGATGGTGCGGGTGGTCTGGCTCTTGCCGGCCCCGGTGCGCACGGCGGTGATGCCGATGACGGGCTTGGTGGAGGTGAGCATGGTCTTGGCGGCGCCCAGAAAGGTGAAGTCGCAGTCATGGGCGATGCAGAGGCTGGCCAGGTGCATGGCGGTGGCGTGGGGGACATCCGAGTAGGAGAAGATGGCCTCCTCGATGTGCTCGCGGGCGATGAGGTCCACCAGCTCGGACTCGTCCACGATGGGGATGCCCTCGGGGTAGAGGCCACCGGCGAGGACGGCCGGGTAGCGGCGCCCCTCGATGCCCGGGATCTGGGTGGCGGTGAAGGCCACCACCTGGAAGGCCGGATTGTCCCGGAAGACGGTATTGAAGTTATGGAAGTCCCGCCCAGCGGCTCCCAGGATCACCACGCGTCGTGTCGCCATGACACCATGCCTCTCGGTCCAGCGGCCCACCGACACGCTCGAGGTTGGCAGTCATGGCGGCACCGCGACGCCTGGAGCATAGGCCCCTTGCGTCCCTCAGAACACGGGTTTGTGGCTTGAATCACAAGCCCCGGAAGAGACTATGCTTTTCCCATGCCCTTCCGATCCGCTCTCTCGGCCTTTTCCAGCAGGTTTCGCGTCCTGCTGGCGGTCCTGGCCGGTGGCTTTGTCATCTGGTTGCTGGCCGGTTTTTTTCTGGTGCCCGCCGTCGCCCGCCCTCGCCTCGAGCGGGAGGCCACCGCAGCCCTGAAGCGTCCGGTCACCGTGGCGAACCTGCGGTTCAACCCCTTGACCCTGGGCACCACCGTCGAGGGACTGCGGATCGCCGAGCCCAGTGGTGGCGACTGGGTGACCCTGCGCCGGCTCTATCTGAACTTCGAAGTCTGGGCCCTCCTCCAGCACACGGTCTCCTTCGCGGCGATCGAGGTGGAAGGCCTGGTGGTGAGGGCGGGCCTGGATGCCAAGGGCCGGCTTAATTTTCAGGACCTGCTGGAGGGCGATACCCCGAAACCGCCCGATCCAGCTGGCGCATCGGCCTGGATCGTTGAGGTGGGCCACTTCCAGCTGAGTGAGGGGCGCCTCGAGTTCCTGGACCGCACCCTCGTGCCCGCCTACCAGCGCGTGCTCGGCCCCCTCTCCTTCCGGGTGGATGGCCTCCGCACCGAGCTGAACCACCGCAGCGGCTTCACCCTGGAGGCCTGGACCGAGGCCCGGGAGCACCTGCTCTGGAAGGGGGACCTGGGCTTCCAGCCTCTGGCCGCCAAGGGCAACTTCCTTCTGGAGAACCTCCAGCTGGCCCACTACCGACCCTATGCCGAGAAGCAGGTGGCCAGTGAGGTCCGCAGTGGCACGGTCACGCTGCGCGCGCAGTACCGCTTCGAGTGGGGCCCGGGCAAGCAGGTGGTCGAGCTCTCGGACCTAGGCCTCTCGCTGAAAAATTTCAAACTCGCCGAGCGGGGCATCGCCGAACCGGCCCTGGACCTGCCCTCGGTGGACGTCCAGGGTGGCAAGGCCGATCTGCTGGCGCCCTCGGTGGAGGTAGGTTCGATCCTCGTGGACCAGGGCGCGGTGCGCGTCCAGCGGACCCCCGAGGGCCTGAACCTGGTCCGGATGCTGGCGCCGCCCCAGCCGCGAACCCCCAAGGTTGAGGCGAAACCCCTGCAGCTCCTGATCCGGGACCTGCGGCTCCAGGGCCTCCGGTTGGACTTCGAGGATCAGGTGCCCTCTCGCCCCGTGCAGGTGGCGGCGACGGAGGTCAACCTGCGCCTGCAGGACTTCTCTCTGGATCCAGCCGCCCCGACTCGGGCTGCGCTGGACCTAAAGGTCGGCGGCGGTTCCCTGAAGCTGGACGGGACCCTCCACGCCCTCAAGCCTGCAGGCGACCTGCGCCTCAAGGCCCAGGGATTGGCCCTGGCGTCCTTCGATCCCTACCTGGATGGTGCGCTGGCACTGCGCATCGCTTCGGGCAGCCTCGGCGCTGAGGGTCGTCTGCGCTTCGCCTTTGAGGGCCGCCGCACCGATGGCCTGGCCTACCAGGGTGCGCTCTCGGTGCAGCAGTTCGAGGTGCGCGACGCGGCTCAGAACGAGCCCTTCCTGCGCTGGAAGGAGCTGCGGCTGGCGGGCCTGGACCTGCGCACGGCGCCCCTGGCCCTGACCCTCCAGACCGTGGCCTGGACCGACCCCGAGGGGCGGCTGGTGCTGCAGCCGGACGGTCGCACCAACGTGGCCCTGGCCCTGCGCCTGGAGGAGGCCACCAAGCCCGCACCGGTGACCGCCTCGGCCGTGCCCAGCACGCCCGCTGCCGCGCCGGACCTGCGGCTCCAGAAGCTGGCCATCACCGGGGGTCGCCTCAGCTTCATCGACCGCTCGGTGCAGCCCAGCGCGGCCCTGGTGCTGAGCGACCTGGAAGGTGCCTACCTGGGCCTGTCCAGCCACCCCGACGCCACGTCTGAGGTGGCCTTCCGCGGCCGGGCCGGGGGCCTCGCGCCCATCACCATCACGGGGCACGCCATGCCTCTGCGGCATGACCTAGACACGGACGTGACCCTCAAGATCCAGGGCGCGGACCTCACGGACTTCACGCCCTACACCGGCAAGTACCTGGGCTACACCGTGCAGAAGGGCAAGCTCGATGTGGAGGCCCGCCTGCGCATCGACCACCGGAACCTGAAGGCCGAGAACGCCGTGAAGCTGGACCAGTTCTACCTGGGCGACAAGGTGGAGAGCCCCGACGCCACGGGCCTGCCGGTGCAGTTCGGCCTGGCCCTCCTGCGCGACCGCAAGGGGCTCATCGCCTTCGACCTGCCCATCGAGGGCAGCCTGGACGATCCCGATGTGAAGTACGGGAAGCTGGTCTGGAAGGCGATCTTTGGCCTCCTGGGGAAACTCGCCACCTCGCCCTTCACCCTGATCGGCAGCCTCTTCGGGGGCGAGGTCGGGGACCTCAGCAGCGTTGCCTTTCCGCCGGGCGCCAGCAGCCTCGACTCCGCCGCCACGGCCCGGCTGCAGGCTCTGGGCAAGGCGCTGCAGGAGCGGCCCTCGCTGCGTCTGGAAGCCGAGGGCGCGGTGGACGCGGACCAGGACGGCGCGGTCCTGCGCCGCGCCGCCCTGGAGGCGCTGCTGCGGCGGACCCGGGCACGGGCCCTGAAGCTCGCCGAGGAAGGCCCGATTCCCCTTCCGGAGCGTGGCCGCTGGCTCCAGGCGACCTTCGAGGCAGCCTTCCCCCCGGCGAAGGGCGCTCCCGCTACGCCGCCCCCACCGCCCGCAGAACTTGAGCAGCGCCTGCTGAGTACCCTTGCGCCAGACCCCGCCGAGCTGGCCCAGCTGGCGGATCGCCGCGCGAAGGCTGTGCTGGGCTGGCTGTTGGACAACGCCAAGGCCGATCCCGAGCGGGTCTTCCAGGTGCGCACCGGCCAAGTCAAAGGCGCGGCGGTGGCGTTCACCCTGAAGTAGGGGGGGTGCCGATCTGCCATCAATGCAAAGGACCACCACCAAGACACCAAGGCACCAAGAAAAGCAGAAGAAAGATTCACCACGAAGACAGGAAGACCACGAAGGAAGACCAACTGCTTTTCTTCGCGGTCTTCCCGTCTTCGTGGTTATCCGTTTTTGCTTTTGTCCTTCTTGGTGTCTTGGTGGTGAAGGCTTTTAATCGGATCTTCCGGGATTTCAGGGAAAGAAGTCTCACCGCAGAGAACACAGAGAACGCAGAGGAAAACAGGCAAGGGGTGGCTGAAAAGAAAGGAAGGAACGCGGAGGAAAACCGAGGAGCTGAGGAGAGCGGAGAACGGCCTGGGTGCTTGGGTCGGAAAAGCTTCTTAGCCGGGGATGGACGGGGAGGAGCGGGATAAAGCACTTGGGGCCGTGCTGCACGGCGCATGGGCTCCATCTCGGGGCGCCGCTGCCGCGCCTCTTGGGGGGCGCGGCCGTGGCACCCCGGGATGACTTCCGGC
>CAITBU010000327.1 GCA_903890595.1 uncultured Holophagaceae bacterium
AGCAGCCAGGGGCCGCCCAGGAAGAAGCCCGCCGCCAGGGCGCTCACGACGGTCATGTTGATGTACTCGGCCAGGTAGAAGAAGCCGAACTTCATGCCCGAGTACTCGGTGTGGAAGCCCGCCACCAGCTCGTTCTCAGCCTCCGGCATGTCGAAGGGGAGGCGGTTGGTCTCGGCGAAGCCGCAGGTGAGGTAGATGAGGAAGCCCAGGATCTGGGGCACCAGGCCCCAGGCCGAGAGGCCAATGGCCATCTCTCGGGCCATCTCGCTGAAGTTGAGGCTGCCGGAGAGCACCACCGGGACCAGGAGGCTGATGGCCAGGGGGACTTCGTAGCTGACCATCTGGGCCGCGCTGCGCAGGCCGCCCAGGAGGGGGTACTTGGAGTTGGAGGCCCAGCCAGCCAGGACGATGCCGTAGACGCCAACGCTGGCGACGCCGAGGATCCAGAGCAGGCCCACGTTGATGTCAGCGATGCCGCCGGACACCGGGAGACCGGCCAGGCCGGGGAACCAGGAGGGGAAGATGAAGAAGGTGCCGGGGACGAAGGAGATGGCGGCAAACACCACCACCGCCGAGACCATGCTCAGGGCCGGGGCGATGAAGAACACGAACTTGTCAGCCTTGGCGGGGATGACGTCCTCTTTGAGGATCAGCTTCAGGACGTCGGCCAGGAGGCCGGGAATGCCGCGCCAGTAGGACAGGACCGGGATGCGGCCCCACTTCCACATGCCGCGGTTCATCCAGCCGGTGACGCCCTTGTGGCCGCCGGCGACCCGGGTGGAGCCCAGGCGCTGCTGGAGGTAGCCCAGCACCTTGCGCTCGGCAAACACGGTGAGGGGCACCACAACAAAGACAAAGAGCACGACCAGCACGCACTGGATGAGCGTGATGGCCAGGGATTGGGAGAGGGTCGGCGTCGGCATGGGTGGGGATCCTCGTCGGCTAGCGATCGATCTCGCCGAGCACGATGTCCAAGGTCCCGATGGCCGCAACGATATCGGCGATCAGGGCACCCTCGGCCATCTTGGGCAGGCACTGGAGGTTGATGAATCCGGGAGCCCGGACGTGGAAGCGGTAGGGGTTGGTGGAACCCTTCTCGCCCACGAGGTAGTAGCCAATCTCGCCCTTGGGGGCTTCGGTGGCGTGGTAGACCTCGTTGACCTCGGGCTTGAGGATCTTGGGAATCTTCGCCATGACGGGACCTTCGGGCATGCCGTCCAGGCACTGCTGGACGATGCGGGCGCTCTGCCGCATCTCGGCCATGCGCACCAGGTACCGGGCGTAGGTATCAGCGGCAGTCTGGGTGGGGACCTCGAAGTCCATCTCGGCGTAGGCCGCGTAGGGGAACGCCTTGCGGATGTCGTAGGGCACGCCGGCGGCGCGCAGCACCGGGCCAGTGACGCCCAGGGCGATGGCATCCTCGGCGCTCAGCTTGGCCACACCGATGGTGCGCTTCTTCCAGATGCGGTTCTCGCTGAGCAGGTTCTCGTATTCCTCGAGGCAGGTCTCGAACTTGGCCAGGAACTTCCGGGCCATCTTCTCGAAGCCCGGAGGCAGATCCTCGCGCAGGCCACCGATGCGGAAGGCCGTGGTGGTAAGGCGGGAGCCGCAGAAGGCCTCGTTCAGGTCGAGGATGTCCTCGCGCTCACGGAAGGCATAGAGGAACACCGTCATGGCGCCGATGTCGAGGGCGTGGGTGGCCAGCCAGATCAGGTGCGACGCGAGCCGGTTGAACTCGTTCAGCAGGGTCCGGATGTACTGGGCGCGGCGGGGCACCGTGATGCCAAACAGCTTCTCGTTGGCTTCGGCCCAGCCCAGGTTGTTGGCCACGGCGGAGCAGTAGTCCATGCGGTCGGTCCAGACCTGACCCTGGAAGAAGGTCTGGTTCTCGCAGATCTTCTCCACGCCCCGGTGCAGGTAGCCGATGATCGGCTTGCAGTGGGTGATGGTCTCGCCATCGAGCCGGAGCTTGACCCGCAGCACCCCGTGGGTGGACGGGTGCTGGGGGCCCAGGTTGATCTCCATTTCCTCGTTCTTGAACATGGATCACTCCGCCTTGGGCTGCTTGAGGTTGATGCCAAGCTGGCCGGCCTTCTGGAGGGCGATGCGCTCGATCATGCCGCCACGGTCCTCCCGGAAGGCGATGTCGCGTTGGCCCCAGCCCACGACGGGGTAGTCCTTGCGGAGGGCGTGACCCTCCCAGTCATCCGGGCAGAGGATGCGGGTCATGTCCGGGTGGTTCGCGAAGGTGATGCCGAGCATGTCGTAGATCTCGCGCTCCATCCAGTTGGCACTGGGGTAGGCGGCGCAGGCGCTGTCCGGCACAAAGCCCTCGGGCACCAGGATCCGCAGGCGCAGGCGCTTC
>CAITBU010000328.1 GCA_903890595.1 uncultured Holophagaceae bacterium
CAGGTTGAGGGTGATGCTCTTGGTGCCCCCGGCACGGCCGTCATCGGCCGTAAAGGTAACGGGGTAGATGCCTGCATTGGCATAGGTGTGGGTCTGGTCCAGAACCGCAGCAACCTGCGTTGCAGCCACATCCCCCTTGCCTCCATCGCCAAAGGTCCAGGCATAGGTGAGGACATCCCCGTCCGGATCCGTGGCGGTGGCCTTGAAGTCGATGGCCACGTTCTGCCAGGCGGCGTTGGGACCGGCCACAATCCCGGGGGTCGCCGCCAGGGTGATGATGGGCGGGGTGTTCGTGAGGGACACGGTCTTGATGGTGATGAGTGGGCCCGTAACTGAGGCACTGCTCAGGTTGTTTGAATCCACCACCGTGAGGGTGGGTGTAGCTGTCCTGGTACCGATGGCAGTAGCAGCGGGATAGGTGACGGCAAGGCTCCAGCTGCCGCCGCCGCCGCTGGTGGGAGTCGTCTGAGTGGCGGTGGGATCCCCGGGGTTCAGTCGGATGCCACTGGCGCTGACAGTCCCGGTTCCAACGTTCACGACGTTGACTGCAAAGGTCACTGAGGCGGTGCCACCCAGGGCGGCATTGAGGGTAATGGGGGCCGCCGGGGACACAAAGGCGACACTGATGGGAGAGGGCATGGCCGTGATGGTGAGGGCCCGGGTGGCGGCGGCCGAGAGCAGTCCGGCGGCATTCTTCGCCACCACGCTGACCGCGCCGGTCCCGCTGGTCAGGTAGGCGTGGGGGCAGGTGGTTGTGGCCTTCCCCCCAGCGAGCACCACCGCGGTGACCTGGACGGGGGATCCATCTCCGAAGTCCCAGCGGAACTCCGTGATGCTGCCACCAATGTTGGCGTCCGTGGCGCTGGCGGAGAAAGTGTAGGACTTGTATTGGCTGATGGCGGTGTCGGCCGGGACCCAGCCCTCCAGAAGAGCCACTGGGACCGTGCTGGACTGGGGCAGGCCGCCCCCTGAGGTGGAGGAGCCGCCCCCGCAGCCCGTCAGCGACAGCCACCCAAGCAGCAGGCCCAAGAGCAGCCGCCCAGCATGCCCCAGGAAGGAGTCTTGCTCCCGATGCATAAGCCACCCCCCGGGCAGCGAAAGGCCCGAACACAAGAGCCTACTAGGGGGATGTTTTTGTATTTTACATTAGAATATTTTTGATAAATTGAGAATTAACAAGCTCAATTCAATTTTTTCTTATAATTAACGATGGTTAGCGTCATCAATATCTCAGAAAAACCCAGTTTTGTGTCCAGATTTTTTAAAGAATCATCCGAAAATTCCGCATCGCTTTGGGGGCCTTCGCTTCATTTGCGGTCATGACGAAACCAACCGACCCACCCCGGTCACCCCTCCCGAATCACCTTGGCCAGCAGGAAGGCCATCTCCAGGCTCTGGCTGCGGTTGAGGCGGGGGTCGCAGCCGCTGCGGTAGGCGCGCCAGAGGTCGGCCTCCTCCAGCCCTTCGACACCACCGGTGCACTCGGTGACGGGCTCGCCCGTCAGCTCGAAGTGGACGGCACCCAGGCGGGAGCCCAGGCGGCGGTGGATCTCAGCCACCTCCTGCAGCTCCTGGAGGATGTCGCCAAAGGCGCGGGTCTTCAGGCCACTGGGGGTCTGGGTGCCGTTGCCGTGCATGGGGTCGCTGCTCCAGAGCACGGGATGGCCCTCGGCCCGGGCGGCTTCGATGAGCCCCGGCAGCACGGTCTCGGCCTTGCCCGCCCCGAAGCGGGTGATGAGGGTGAGCCGGCCAGGCTGCCGCTGGGGATCCAGCTTGGCCAGCACGGTCTTCAGGTCCCCGGGCTGCATGGAGGCCCCGACCTTCAGGCCGATGGGGTTGGCCAGGCCGCGGATGTATTCCAGGTGGGCGCCATCCAGCTGCCGGGTGCGCTCGCCGATCCAGAGGAAATGGGCGCCCAGGTTGTAGAAGGCCTCCTTCTCCGGCACCCAGCGGGTGAGGGCCGTCTCGAAGGGCAGGTGCAGGGCCTCGTGGCTGGTGAACAGCTCACCGGTGCGGAGGTTCTCGGGGAGGCCGCCCAGCCGCTGCACGAAGTCCAGGGAGGCCCGCACCTGATCCAGAGTCTCCAGGTAGTGGCCGGCGTCCTCCCGGCTCCAGGGCAGGTCCCAGTGCTCAGGATGGTGCAGGTCCGCAAAGCCCCCGTCCACCAGGGCGCGCAGGTGGTTCAGGGTGACCGCCGAGCGGTGGTAGGCCTGAAGGAGGCGGGCCGGATCGGCCTCGCGCTGGTTGGGATCGAGGCTGTTGATGAGGTCGCCGCGGTAGACCGGCACCTCCCGGCCATCCACCACCTCGGTGTTCCCGCTGCGGGGCTTGGCGTACTGGCCGGCGATGCGCCCCAGGTGGACCACGCCCGTGCGGCCCCCATGGGTGATGAGCACCGACATCTGGAGGAGCACCCGGAGCTTGTCCTGGATGAGCCCACCACGGCAGTCGGCGAAGGCCTCGGCGCAGTCGCCGCCCTGGAGCAGGAAGCGCTTGCCCGCAGCGGCTTCCGCCAGCAGGGTCTGCAGGTGGTCGACCTCCTCGGCCACCACCAGGGGGGGCAGCTCCGCCAGCTCGGCCAGAGCCGCCTCCAGCGCCACCGGGTCATGGTAGACGGGCTGCTGGGCGGCCTTCAGCTGCCGCCAGGTCTCAGGGGTCCAGGTCGTCGGGGTCATTTCACACCTTCCGTGGGGGCCTGGGGATAGCTACCCAGGATCTTGAGCGAGGCACAGACGCCGCGCAGCTCTTCGAGGGCCTCGGCCAGGGCCGGGTCCCCCGCATGGCCTTCCAGTTCCAGAAAGAAGGCG
>CAITBU010000329.1 GCA_903890595.1 uncultured Holophagaceae bacterium
AAGCTGCAGGTCGGTGACAAGATGGCCGGCCGCCACGGCAACAAGGGCGTGGTCAGCCGCATCCTCCCCATGGAGGACATGCCCTACCTGCCCGATGGCCGTCCCGTGGACATCGTGCTGAACCCCCTCGGCGTGCCTTCCCGTATGAACATCGGGCAGGTGCTCGAGTGCCACCTTGGTTGGGCCGGCAAGACCCTCGGCGTCCACTTCTCCACGCCCGTCTTCGATGGCGCGCGGGAAGCTGACATCAAGGGCTACCTGGTGCAGGCCTGGGAGAAGAATGGCCGCAAGGGCCCCGACGTCACCGGCAAGACCATGCTCTTCGACGGCATGACCGGCGAGGCCTTCGAACAGCCCGTGAACGTAGGCTGCGTGTACATGCTTAAGCTGCACCACCTCGTCGACAACAAAATTCACGCCCGGAGCATTGGGCCCTACAGCCTCATCACCCAGCAGCCGCTGGGTGGCAAGGCGCAGTTCGGTGGCCAGCGCTTCGGCGAGATGGAAGTCTGGGCCCTCGAAGCCTACGGTGCGGCCCACGTGCTGCAGGAACTCCTCACCTACAAGTCCGACGACATGCATGGCCGCACCCAGATCTACCAGGCCATCATCAAGGGCGAGACCATCAAGGATCCCGGCCTCCCCGAGAGCTTCAACGTCGTCAAGAAGGAGCTCAACGCCCTCTGTATCGACGTGGAAATGCTCACCCGCGAGGAGCTGGACCCGGATCTCGTCGCCGTGGATCCCACGGCCTTCACCATCGAAGGCTGATCCCCCCGAACCAGCACCACGGAGGCACTGAGTGCACGGAGAACTGATTCACGGAGCGTTGACGGAGCAGGTGCTGGGGGCCGCAATCGAGGTCCATCGGCACCTGGGCCCCGGCCTCCTCGAATCAACCTACGAGTCCTGCCTCTGCCACGAACTGCAGCTCCGCGGGATTCCTTACCAGCGGCAAGTGGTTCTTCCCTTGGACTACAAAGGACTACATGTGGACGGTGCCTACCGCCTTGACCTGATCGTCGATGACAAGATCATCGTCGAGCTGAAAAGCCAGGACGGGGTCCTGCCAGTCCACGAGGCCCAGCTTCTCACCTACATGAAGCTGACCGGCAAGCGCGTGGGACTACTTCTGAACTTCAATGTCCCCGCAATGAAGGACGGCATCATCCGCCGCGTCCTGTAGTAACTTCCGCACCTGCAGTCGCTATTGCCACTCCGTGTTTTTCTCAGTGCCCTCCGAGTCTCCGTGGTGAAATCCTGAGAGGTCCCCATGTTTCCTGAGCAACAGAACATCAACGCCTACGAGTGCATCCGGGTGTCCCTGGCCAGCCCGGACCGCATCCGGTCCTGGTCCAAGGGTGAAGTCACCAAGCCCGAGACCATCAACTACCGCAGCCTGAAGCCCGAGCGCGATGGCCTGTTCTGCGCCCGGATCTTTGGACCCGTGAACGACTGGGAATGCCTCTGCGGCAAGTACAAGCGCCAGAAGTTCAAGGGCGTCACCTGCGACAAGTGCGGCGTCGAAGTCACCAAGAAGTCCGTTCGCCGCGAGCGCATGGGCCACATCCAGTTGGCCAGTCCGGTCAGCCACGTGTGGTTCTTCAAGGGCGTTCCCAGCCGCATCGGCTACCTGCTTGACATCCCTCTCAAGAACCTTGAGCAGGTGCTCTACTTCGAAGCCTTTGCTGTGACCGAGTCCGGCCGCGGGGGCCTGGAATTCAACAGCGACACTGGCACCTGCTACTGGAAGGTCGGGCTGGACGAACGCATCCTCCCGGCCAACGGCGGAGCCCTGCTCCTGCACAAGTCCAGCAACGACAAGGGCCTGCTGCCCCGCTTCAAGGTGACTGAGGGCGAGCGCTACATGCTGCTCATGCCCGGTGATGTCATCGCCCAGGACCTCCTGGAGAACCTGAAGAAGACCAACCCAGGCGCTGACTTCCAGGCCCAGATGGGCGCCGAGGCCATCAAGGAGCTCCTCAAGCAGGTCGACACCGGCTCTCTGACCATCGAGCTCCGGGACCTCATGAAGCGGGAGACCAGCACCCAGAAGCGCAGCAAGGTCGCCAAGCGCCTCAAGGTCGCCGAGTCCTTCCAGCGCTCGGGCAACAAGCCCGAGTGGATGATCCTCGATGTGATCCCCGTGCTGCCCCCCGAGCTGCGCCCCCTGGTGCCTCTCGATGGTGGCCGCTTCGCCACTTCCGATCTGAACGACCTGTACCGGCGCGTCATCAACCGGAACAACCGCCTCAAGAAGCTCCTGGAGTTGAAGGCCCCTGACGTCATCGTGCGCAACGAAAAGCGCATGCTGCAGGAAGCCGCCGACGCCCTCTTCGAGAATGGCAAGCGCGGTCGCCTCCTGCGCGGCGTCAGCAACCGCCCCCTCAAGTCCCTCAGCGACGCCCTCAAGGGCAAGCAGGGCCGGTTCCGTCAGAACCTTCTCGGCAAGCGCGTGGACTACTCAGGCCGCTCCGTCATCGTGGTGGGTCCCGACCTCAAGCTGCACCAGTGCGGCCTGCCCAAGAAGATGGCTCTGGAGCTCTTCAAGCCCTTCATCTTCAACCGGCTCGAGCACAAGGGCTATGCCGCCACCATCCGCCAGGCCAAGGAAATGGTCGAAGAGGGTCGTCCCGAAGTCTGGGATGTCCTCGAAGAGGTGATCAAGGACCACCCGGTCCTGCTCAACCGCGCCCCGACCCTCCACCGCCTCGGCATCCAGGCCTTCCAGCCTGTGCTGGTTGAAGGCAAGGCCATTCGTCTCCACCCCCTGGTCTGCACCGCCTTCAACGCTGACTTCGACGGCGACCAGATGGCCGTCCACGTGCCCCTCAGCCCCATGGCCCAGATCGAGGCCAAGGTGCTGATGATGTCCACGCAGAACATCCTCAACCCCGCCAACGGTCGCCCCAACGTGGTGCCCAGCCAGGACATCGTCCTCGGAGCCTACTACCTCACCAAGAAGCGGAAGAACCGCTGCGGCGAGGGCATGGTCTTCGGGAACGTGGACTCCGTGGTCGCCGCCCATGATGCGGGCGTGGTCGACACCCACGCCATCATTCAGCTGCGCTACACCGGCGAGTGGGTGGACACGGAAGCTTGGCACGCCAAGGATCCCAAGAAGAACTCCGAGCAGGAAGTCTTCGAGACCCCCGCCGAGGAGGTCAACCACCAGATCAAGACCACCACCGTGGGCCGCGTGCTCTTCAACCGCGCCCTGCCTGCGGAGCTACCCTTCGTCAATGGCCTGCTCAAGAAGGAGGGCCTGCTCTCCCTCGTGAACCGCGCCTACAAGATGAACGGTCCCGAAGTCACCATCCGCATGCTGGATGCCATGAAGGACGCAGGCTTCCAGTGGGCCATGAAGGCCGGTGTGTCCGTGGGCATCGACGACTTGGTGGTTCCTGACACCAAGGCTGAGCTCCTCCGCAAGGCCACTGCCGACGTTCGCGCCATTGAGAAGGAAGCTTACGAGGGCCGCCTGGACTCCTCTACCCGCTACAACAAGATCCTGCAGGTGTGGGGCGAGACCAGCGACAAGGTCGCCGCCGACATGATGAAGGAGCTCGAGAAGCGCAACGAGGAAGGCACCTTCCTGAACTCCATCTACATCCTCGCCGACTCCGGCGCCCGTGGCTCGAAGACCCAGATCCGTCAGGTTGCCGGCATGCGTGGCCTCATGGCCCGCCCCAGCGGCGACATCATCGAGACCCCGATCACGGCCAACTTCAAGGAAGGCCTCAGCGTCCTCGACTACTTCATCTCGACCCACGGCGCCCGCAAGGGCCTGGCCGACACCGCCCTCAAGACCGCTGACTCCGGCTACCTCACCCGCAAGCTGGTGGACGTGGCCCAGGACGTCATCGTCAATGAGGACGACTGCTCGACTGTCAACGGCATCGAGGTCGAGGCCATCGTCAACAATGACGGGACCATTCGTTCCCGCCTGCGAGACCGCATCATGGGCCGGGTCTGCCTCGAGGACGTCGTGGATCCCTACGACGCGAACAAGGTCTTCTCTGCCGCCGGGACCCTGATCACTGAGGAGCTGGCCTTCGAGATCGAGACCAGTGGCATCGGCAAGGTGAAGCTCCGCTCCACCCTCACCTGTGAGGCCCGCCGCGGCATCTGTGCCAAGTGCTACGGCCTGAACCTAAGCACCGGTCGCCTGGTTGACCTGGGTGAGGCCGTGGGCGTCATTGCTGCCCAGTCCATCGGCGAGCCTGGCACCCAGCTGACCATGCGTACCTTCCACGTGGGCGGCGCCGCCAGTCGCGCCTCCGAACAGAGTGCCCACGAGGCCCAGATTGCCGGCATCGTGAAGTTCGAGGGCCTCGAGGATTCCAAGGACCAGAAAAGGACCGTCATCAATCGCCGCGGCGAGAGGGTGGCGGTTACCCGGAACGGTTACCTCCTCATCACCGATGAGAAGGGCCACGAGCGCGAGCGCTACAAGGTCACCTCCGGCGCCATTTTGCGCGTCAAGGATGGCGAGAAGGTGGAACCCCGCACCGTACTTGCAGAGTGGGACCCCTACAATGACGTCGTGCTTACTGAGGTTGACGGAACCGTTGACTTTAAGGACTTCGACCTCAACGTCTCCTACCAGGAAGAGAAGGATCCGATCTCCGGCAACTTCCGCAAGAAGGTCATTGATCCCACTGATGACAAGATCCACCCCCACATCAACATCAAGGGGGACAACCACAAGCTGCTTAAGCGGTACAACATCCCCACGGGTGCCTATGTCGAAGTCGAGCCTTTCGTAAAGGTCGCGAACGAGAAGGGCGGCACGATGGATGTGCCCACCGAGGTCAAGGCGGGCGACATCATCGCCAAGACCAGCCGCCAGCAGACCAAGACCAGCGACATCACGGGCGGCCTGCCGCGCGTCACCGAGCTGTTCGAGGGCCGCAAGCCCAAGGAGCCGGCCATCATCAGTGAGGTTGCGGGCTACGTCAAGTACGGCAACCGCGTTCGTGGCAGCCAGCGAATTCAGCTGGTCGACAAGGATGGCATCCAGTACTACAGGAACCGGGCCACTGGGATCATTGAAGTTAAAGAGAAGGATAAGGCCTCGAAGGAGGATGAACCCATCGAGTACCTCATCCCTCGCGGCAAGCACATCCAGGTGCAGGACGGCGATGAAGTCCGGGTTTCCGAGAAGCTCACCGAAGGCGCCATCAGCCCCCATGACCTTCTCAAGGTCCAGGGCGACAAGGATCTCCAGGCCTACCTCGTCAACGAGGTCCAGGAGGTCTACCGCGCCCAGGGTGTCTTCATCAACGACAAGCACATCGAAGTGATCATCCGCCAGATGATGCGCTGGGTCCTCATCACCGACGTGGGCGACACCCCGCTCATCGTCGAGGAGAAGGTCGACAAGCACCGCTTCAAGGAGATCAACGAGCAGGCCCTGCGGGACGGCGGCCAGCCCGCCACCTGCGAGTCCCTCCTGCTGGGCATCACCAAGGCGGCGCTCACCTCGGAGAGCTTCATCTCCGCCGCCAGCTTCCAGGAGACCACCCGCGTCCTCACCGAGGCTGCGCTGGAGGGTCGCGTGGACTATCTGCGCGGGCTCAAGGAGAACGTCATCCTGGGCCGCTTGATCCCCGCCGGTACGGGCATGCGTCACTACCGCAACCTGGACATCGAGGAGGGCGAGTACCCCGAGCCCACCCTGAACGAGTTCCAGAGCGAGGAAGACTTCGACGACGAGTACGCCCGCATGGCGCAGCACGTCGAGGACCTCCAGGGCATGACGGAGATCGACGCCGAGGACGTGTAGGCTGTCCTGAACCAGACTGAAACGGCCCGCTTCGGCGGGCCGTTTCTTTCCAATCCAGAGAGACCCTGTCTCGCCACTTGGGGCCGGTTTGTGGTCTGATAGATGATTCTAGATAAGCCTCTGGACCTGGCCGGTCCGGTCCTTGGGAGACAGGCATGCGACGGATTTTGATGGCCCTTGGGATGACTGCCGTGGTGCTGTCCGCACAGGCCCCGCCCCCCTACACCCGCACCCTCGAGACCTATACGGTGCCGGATGTGGTGCTGGTCAACCAGGACGGGGCCAAGGTGAAGCTGAAGGGCCTCCTCGATTCCGGAGAGCCCATCATCCTGGACTTCATCTTCGGGACCTGCACCACCATCTGCCCCGTGCTCTCGGCGGGCTATGCCAACCTGCAGGCCAAGCTGCCCCCGGGTGGCCCCAAGATCCACCTGGTGTCCATCTCCATCGATCCCGAGAACGACACCCCGAAGGTCATGCGGGACTACCTGAAGCGCTACCGGGCCAAGCCAGGCTGGGACTTCTTCACCGGCCGCCGGGAGGACATCGACAAGGTTATGAACGCCTTCAACGCCTACATCCCCAACAAGATGTCCCACTACCCCCTGACCCTGATCCGGGATCCCAAGACCGGGAAGTGGATCCGGATCTTCGGCCTGATGAGCTCCTCCGAGTTCCTGGCTGAGTGCAAGAAGGCAGGCATCCTATGAGCGCTCGACGCGCACGCAGCCCTCTCCGAAGCCTGTTGGGCTCCCTGCTGGGGATCTTGCTCGTGGCCACGCCGGCTGTTGCCCAGGTCAAGCCGGCTCCCACGCCGGCCAAGTCAGCCACCCCCCAGGCCAAGTCAGCCACCCCCCAGGCCAAGTCCGCCCCTGCTCCAGTCAAGGCCCCGGACACGGTGGGCGGCTTCCCGGCTGCCAAGGCCTTGGCCCTAGGTGAGCGCATGTACCGCGAGGGGATCCTCCCGTCTGGCGAGCCCATGTCCTCCATCGTGAGCGGGGATGTGCAGGTCTCTGGGACCTCCTTCTCCTGCGTGAGCTGCCACCTGCGCGGTGGCCTGGGCTCTTGGGAGGGGGGCATCGTCACCCTGCCCACCAACGCCGCCCGCCTTTCCATTGCCCGCTACTGGAAGTTCCCGAATCTCAGCCTGGAGGAGCGCAAGGAGCTCAAGCTCCAGAACCCGGCGGCCCGGCCTGCCTACACGGACGAGACTCTGGCCCACCTGATCCGCACGGGCCGGGATCCAGGCGGCACGGACATGCACCCGGTCATGCCCCGCTACTACCTGAGCGACCCGGACATGGCCATCCTGCTGAACTACCTGGCCAGCCTCTCGGCCAAGCCTTCGCCGGGGGTCATCGGAGACACCCTTCACTTCGCCACGGTCATCACCCCCGAGGTCAGTGACGACGACCAGCAGGCCATGCTGGTCCCCATCAAGAACTACGTCCAGCGGCACAACCAGTTCTCCTCGGGGTTCGGGAACCGGATGTACCTGGGCGTGGGTGGCAATGAGATGAGCGGAGCCTATCGCAAGATGGCCCTATCGGTCTGGCGCCTCCAGGGCGCCCCAGAGACCTGGAGCCGCCAGCTGGAAGCCTTCCTTGCCAAGGACCCCGTCTTTGCCCTTCTGGGCGGCATCTCCTACGGGGACTGGAAGCCCGTGCACGACTTCTGCGAGCGTGCCCAGCTGCCCTGCCTCTTCCCCGTGACTGACCTGCCCATGGTCTCCGACACGGACTGGTACACCCAGTACTTCTCCAAGGGGTACTACCAGGAGGGCCAAGCTGCGGCCCGCTATCTCAATGGCCTGGATGATCCGACAGTGGCTAGCAAGGTGC
Organism: uncultured Holophagaceae bacterium; assembly: GCA_903890595.1. Classification (GTDB taxonomy): domain Bacteria; phylum Acidobacteriota; class Holophagae; order Holophagales; family Holophagaceae; genus Geothrix. Next base: position 7,630 of record CAITBU010000329.1, read on the forward strand.
TGCAGCTGGTCCAGGACACCCCCCAGGGCCGCGCCCTCGCCCTGGGCTTCCGGGAGGCCTGGGCTGAGCTGGGCCGCACCCCCATCAAGGAACTGCCCCTGCCCGCCAGCGGGGCCCTGAGCACCAGCGGCTTGGCGGCGATCCTGGACCAGGAGCAGCCCTCCACGGTGTTGGTGTGGACCGGGGACAGCGTCTTCCCGGCCCTCGATGCCATGACCCACAAGGCCCACACGGCCGTGCAGGTCTTCCTGTCTGCCCGTCTGCTGGGGGCGAATGTTACCGGTGTTCCCGAGCCAGTACGGACCCGCGTGTGGATCACCTACCCCTACCGGGAACCCAGGCTCGAACCCAAGTACTCGGCCTATGCCGACACCCTGCTGGCCGGCCTCACCAAGCGGCATCCCGAGACCCGCATCTCCACCCGGACCTACGCCATGATCCAGGTGCTGCGCCAGGCGCTCATGGACATGGACCGGCACTTCTACCGGGACAACCTGCTGGACCGCATCGGCATGCAGCGGGATCAGATCCTGCCCGACTACCTCCGCCTGAGCTTCGGTCCCGGCCAGCGGTACGCCTCCAAGGGTTGCTACATCATGCAGGTGGGCCCAGGGGCTGTGCCGGTGCTCCTCCGCAAGAGCGAATGGGTGATTCACTAATCCTCGGGGTATGTTGAACAGGTTGAGGTACACATGGGTCTGATGCGGAAGGGCTGGTCGCAGTTGATCCTCGGGGTGGCCCTGCTGGGCCTGGCCCTGGTGGGACTTGGTTGTAAGGACATCGTCGAGGCGCCCACGGCCCTCACCTATGCCACCAACCCTGCCGTCTATCTGGCTGGCACGGCCATCACGGCCAATGCCCCCGCGCACACCGGGGGCACTGTTGATTCTTATGCCGTCAGCCCCACCCTGCCTGCGGGCCTCGCTCTGGCAACCAAGACCGGCATCATCTCCGGTACCCCCACCGCCGTCACAGCCCTGGCCACCTACACCGTCACTGCCACCAACAGTGCTGGCAGCACCACCGTCAGCCTCAGCATCACGGTGGACGGCCCCCCGCTCAGCATCACCACCCAGCCTGCCAGCCAGTCCATCGCCGTGGGCGCCACCGCCACCTTCACCGTGGTGGCGTCGGGTACCGGGACGCTGACCTACCAGTGGTTCCTCGACGACATTGCCATCCCCGAGGCCACCTCTGCCTCCTACACCACCGCAGCGGCCGTCGTTGCAGACAGCGGTGCCGCCTACACGGTCCAGGTCTCAGATGCCTTCGGGGGTAGCGTCACCAGCAGCGCAGCGACTCTCACCGTGCGGGCCCCTTTGGCCATCACCACCCAGCCCACCAGCCAGTCCATCTTTGTCGGCGGGACCGCCACGTTTAACGTGGTGGCCTCGGGCACCGGGACGCTCACCTACCAGTGGCGGCGCAACGGCACCGCCATCACCGGCGCCACGTCGGCCAGCTACACCACCCCCACGGCCGCCCTGGCTGACAGCGGGGCCACCTTCTCGGTGGTGGTGGCTGACACCTTCGGCGGCAGCGTCACCAGCAGCGATGCCACCCTCACCGTGCGCAACGCCCTGAGCATCACCACCCAGCCTGCGAGCCAGACCATTGCTGCGGGAGCTACGGCGACCTTCACTGTGGTGGCTTCCGGTACCGGGACGCTGACCTACCAGTGGCGGCGCAACGGTACGGCCATCACCGGCGCCACCTCGGCGAGCTATACCACCCCCGTTCTCGCCCTGACTGACAGCGGGGCCACCTTCTCAGTGGTGGTTGCCGATGCCTTCGGGAGCAGCGTCACCAGCAGCGATGCCACCCTCACGGTGGTGAACGCCCTGACCATCACCACTCAGCCCGCCAGCCAGACCGTCGTCGAGGGTGCCACGGCCACCTTCACCGTGGCGGCCACCGGCACCGGGACCCTGACCTACCAGTGGCGGCGCAATGGCACGGCCATCACCGGCGCCACCTTGGCCAGCTACACCACACCTGTGGCGACGCTCGCTGATACGGGCGCAGTCTTCTCGGTGGTGGTGGGCGATGGCATCGGCGGCAGCGTCACCAGCGCCAACGCCACCCTCACCGTGCGCGCCTCCGTGGCCGCCGGCCTCTTCACCTTCACCGGCAGCCTGGCCGGGGGCCGCTACCTCCATAGCGCCACCCTACTCAACGATGGCACCGTGCTCGTGGCTGGGGGCTACCTCACCTCCCCGGTCTCGACCCTGGAGATCTATGACCCCAGCGCAGGGACTTTCTCTTCCGCTGGGGTCCTGGCGACGCCACGCTACGGCCACACCGCCACCCTGCTGGCGGACGGGACGGTCCTCATTGCCGGCGGCATCACCTTTGGAGCAGCACCCACCGACACCGTGGAGATCTACGATCCCGCCACCGGCAACCTGGCAGTGGCCCCCTCCCTCACCCATGCCCGGGCCTACCACACCGCTACGCGGCTGGCGAACGGCCAGGTCTTGATTGCGGCGGGTCGGGATTCCTTGGCAGTCCTCCAGACTGCCGAGCTCTACGATCACGTGGGTCTGGCCTCCGTCGTCACAACGGGCGCGCCCAAGGCCTTCCGGTACCTCCACACGGCGACCCTCCTGGCCAACGGGAAGGTGTTGCTGGCCGGTGGCTACGGCGCCAGCCTGCTGGCCACTGCCGAGCTCTACGACCCTGCCACAGGCACCTTCGCGCTCACCGGTAGCATGAGCACGGGGCGGTACTGGCATACCGCCACTGCGCTGGGCAACGGCAAGGTCCTGCTGACGGGTGGCTCCACTGCCCTGGCGGTTGACCTCTACGATCCCGGCACCGGTACCTTCAGCGCCGGGGGCAACCTCTCTTCCATCCGCTTCAGCCACACGGCCACGCTGCTGCCCAGCGGGGCGGTGCTCCTGGCGGCAGGGAAAAACGCAGATCCTAGCGCCAGCGGGACCCTGCTCAACAGCGCCGAGTTGTTCGACCCCACCACCGGACTCCTCATCTCGGCGGGGAGCATGGGGCAGGGCCGCTACAACCACACGGCCACCCTGGTAGATGGCAAGGTGCTCCTGGTGGGCGGCGTCGGCCCCACCTTCTCCACCGCAGAGCTCTACTTCTAGCGCCCCTTCCTGCTGCAGTCAGGGCCTCCCGAGGGAGGCCCGTTGCGGCGTGGGTGGGGGTGGGCCGGGCCCCCCTCTGGATGACCTGCCTCGGCTGCTGGGGTGACTTGGGGCCTCGATCCCTATTCAAATTCTATGTTTCTTCTTATACAACTTCAGGCTGATGCTGGGTTTCAGAATAAGAACTTTGGGTAGGTCAATAAAATTTCAGAACAGGCTGGTAAAAAAACAACATTAATCATGGCCTGTGGCGCAGCTGATCAAATCAATAGGATCGAACCAAATATATAAAAAAGAATAAGTTAAGTATGAATATCGAACATATTGATTATTGCATTTGCGTCTCATTAAGTGCGTTTTTGGGTTTCAATGGGTGTTTTCCCCCATGCCAATGGGGAGGACTACCAATACTTTGCGACGCAATCTCAACCAAACTCGAACCTGCACTGAGTTCTATCCGCTCCTGGGTGCCATGCGGAATCCCGGCCCAACCGGACCCCATGTGGACACCAGATCGTCTACCCCATTCCACCCACCTCCCATCTCGGAGAAACCTCATGAACCACAAGTTCAACCGCAACCTGGCGCTCGTG